>CALMXN010000177.1 GCA_937871145.1 uncultured Clostridia bacterium | reverse complement strand
AACAAGAATTCTTGGAATTAAGCAAGTGATAATGGTCAATACCGGATTTATTCCGAATAGTAAAGTGCCGAAAGCACTTATTCCAAAGCATTGAATAAAGCTTGTTATTCCGAAAACACCACCGAGAATTGCTCCAGCGGTTGGCCCGAGAATTATTGCACCGATAACAACAGGAATAGTAATGAAAGTAATTTCAATAAGTCCAACCTTCAAATACCCAAGTGGCGTAAATGCCATAAGAATTATCAATGCACTTAATAATCCTAACTGTACTAAGTAAAGTATGTCTGTTTTCTTTCTTGCCTGTGGTGATTGATTTGCCATAAAATTTCCTCCTTGCTATTGTTCGGATAAACCGATACAATGCATAAAATTCAAGCATTCTTAATCAGCGTTTTTCTTATAGAGTGCGTATAATCCGTCACTTAAAAGGTCAGGTGCTATGATAAGTTCACGTCTGCAATGCTTTGCAATGCTTGGGGCAAGCCCGCCTGTTGCAAGAACGACAGATTCTTCACCGAGAACTTCCTTATACCTGTCAATCATACCGTCCATCATTGAGGCAGTGCCGAGTATTATTCCCGATTTCATTGCGTCGATGGTGTTTCCACCGATTAAAACATCGTTTTCAAGTTCAGTGTTAATGTATGGGAGCTGTGCAGTTGCTCCTGACAATGCATTGAGTGAAACCTTTACACCAGGGATAATTGAGCCACCAAGAAGTGCTCCTGTCTTGTCAACAGCAGTAATTGTTGTTGCTGTACCAAGATCAAAAATAATAAAAGGTGGTTTGTACGTTAGCATTGCTCCGACAGCACCGCAAACAACGTCACTTCCAAGGATGGCAGGGTTATCGATACGAATGTTGAGTCCTGTTTTTACTCCAGGTCCAACAACAATAACCTTGCACTTGAAAAGCTTTTTGATTGCTGCTTTAAGGACAGTAATAAGTGGTGGAACAACAGTAGAGATAATCGCTCCGTTGAAATCTTCCGGAGAATATCCGTAAAGCTTAATAATATCAGCAAATACAATAGCATACTGATCCTCCATTTTTGAGGCTTCAGTTGAGATTCTTGATGTAAATACAAGCTTGTCATCCTTGTAACCACCAAGTACAATATTTGTGTTACCAACGTCAACAGTTATAACCACATTAATTCCTCCATTTGAAAAACTATGTAAAAAATCGCCTGTATGAATATTATAGCCTTAAAAGCTTCAATAAGCAACAAAAAGCAATTTTTTTGTAATTTTATACTTTTTTACTTTTCTTATTAAAAAGATTTTTTACTTTTGCTACAAGTCTGACTGGTTTTTTTGTGCTGATTTCATTTGCCTGAACAGCCAGAGCATTCTCATAAGCCTGCTTTGAGAAGTAACATTGTGAGTCAAGCTTTGGTTCTGTCAGCTCTTTTTTAACATAACTTCCGTCACTGAGTTGTATTCTCGCCTTGACATTATCATTCTTCATAGTGGAGAATATATCAAGTATTCTCTGCTTTATTTTTGGGTCAAGGATAGGTGTAGCTACCTCAACACGCCTTACCGTATTCCTTGTCATAAAATCAGCAGATGATATATAAACCTTTTGGCGTTCACCAAGTCCGAAAATATAAATACGGGAATGTTCAAGGAATCTTCCGACAATACTTGTTATCAATATATTATGAGTATAGCCTTCAACTCCAGCAACAAGACAGCATATGCCTCTTATGATAAGTTCTATTTTTACGCCAGCCTGTGACGCTTCAATAAGCTTATCAATGATAACCTTATCGCTCAGTGAATTAAGCTTTGCACCGAAGTAAGCTGGCTCACCTGCTTTAGCAAAGCTTATTTCAATATCAAGCATTTCTATTATTCTGTTCTGTAAGCAAAGCGGAGCAATAAGCAGGTTATTTGAATGCTCAACAAGACTCCCGAGGGATAGCGCATTGAATACAGCAGAAGCTTCTGCTGCAATATCCTTGTTAGCGGTCATAAGTGACAGGTCTGTATAAAGTCTTGAGGTCTTTTCGTTGTAATTTCCTGTGCCTATCTGTGTTATATATTCAACCTTATTGCCGTTTTTTCTTGTAATAAGTAAAAGCTTTGAGTGTACCTTTATGTTTTCAGGACCATACATAACACGACAGCCGGCGCTTTCAAGGCGCTTTGACCAGTCAATGTTATTCTCCTCGTCAAATCTTGCACGGAGTTCAACAAGTACAAGCACTTCCTTGCCATTTTCAGCAGCGTCAATAAGTGCTTCAATAACCTTACTGTTCTTTGCAACACGATACAAGGTGATTTTTATTGAATAAACCTGTGGGTCGTCAGCAGCCTCCTGAAGAAGCTTTAAGAACGGTTTAATACTTTCATAAGGATATGAAAGAAGAATATCATTTCGTTGAATCTGTTTTATCATCAGCTCAGTTGTGTTGACTGACGGTGATTTCTGCGGCTCAATCTTATTATAGAAAAGCTCTGTCCTGAATGAAAGCTTATCCTCAAGTGCAAAAACATATGACATATCAAGCGGGGATTTTGTGAGAAAGACATCCTTTTGATTAATCTCAAGTCTTTCACAAAGGTCCTTCAAGGTCGTTGAGGAAAGATTACGGCTTGTTTCAAGTCTTACAGGGGAGAGCTTCTTGCGTTTTTTTAGAAGTTCTGTCATAACAGAACGGAAGTCGAGATCGTAATCCACAAGTCCCTCTTCTGCATTGATATCGGCATTTCTTGTAATTCTTATAAGAGCTTTTTCAAGAATTTTGTAGTTCTGAAAAATCTTTGGTACAAAATGAAGAATCAGATCTTCAATCAACATAAATCTTGATGTGTCACCAGGTAGAAAAACAATTCTTTCAAAAGCTCCGCTTGCACGAACAATACCAAGCTTTGAATTTGATTTTCCTTCAACTCTTGCAACAACATAAACTTCCTTATTATTTAAAAACGGGAACATATGTCTTTTGTCAATAATCTGTGGTGAAAGAAGCGGAAGTATCTCACGGTTAAAATACACCTCAAAGAATTCAGTCTCATCCTTTGACATATCTTTGAACTGAAGCTGTTTTATGCCTTCTTTCTTGAGTGCAAGCATAATATCAGAAAAAATCTGATCCTTAAGTGGTATAAGCTCCTTGACCTTCTGAGCAACAGCGTCAAGCTGCTGAGTGACAGTCATATTTGTTTTATTTTCCGTTGCTTCACTGTCAACAAGAAGCTGGTCACGTAGTGAGCCCACACGAACCATAAAGAATTCATCAAGATTGCTTGAAAAAATAGATGCAAATGTCAGCCTTTCAAAAACAGGAACATTAATATCCTGCGCTTCTTCAAGAACACGCTTGTTGAACTTGAGCCAGGATAATTCTCTGTTGTCATTTACCTGAAAAGTCATATTTCCCCTCCAGAAATGTATTTGTGATAATGTAATAAAGAGAACATTTGTAACTAAATTATAAATTGCAATATTTATTATGTCAAGTAATTAAATAATAACTATGACTTTTAATAAAACAATTGAAAAATACTTTAAAATATGGTAAATTATAGTTACGACATTTTTAGGAGGTAGATTTATGGACATAAATTCGATTTTGCAATATGATGAGCAGTTTCTCTGGAGTGGAAAAGGAACTCCACAAAAACCAACAAAGGAAGTATTGCATTATCTAGGAATTATAGCTTTTTGTTGCGTATTTTTGGGTGTGGTTATTATAGTTGTAAAAATGGAGGGAATATTGCCAATGCTACCTTTTTTCTTTGCAGGTATTGTAATGATAGCTTTATTAATTTTTAAAATAAGGTACGCAATTTGTGTCAGACCAAAAAGAGTTTTACAAACAGAATATTACCTCACAACCCAAAGAGCAATTGTTTATGACACTGTAGCCTGTGATTATTATTACGGAAATTTACGTGGCTTTTCAGAATTCAGAATTGATAATTTTAATGGTAGATACGGTGATGTCTATATGGGTAAGGTTTTCCAACGTACACAGCAGGATTCTAAGGACGCATTAGATGTAGCAAAATTAATGCTGAACAAGGATAAAACTGATATGCCTTTTATCTGTTTTGAAGGTGTTGAAAATCCGGCACAAATACTGCAGATGGCTAAAGACGCAAGCCCAAAGCTTAATTTAGTTACATAAAATAATTACATAAACAAAAGCATCCTTATAATAAGGATGCTTTTTTAATGCTACAAAGTTTCTGCAAATTCTTTTGCGGTTACTTTCAATTCTTCAAGTTCGCTGTCAGAAGGCTTGAATACAATCCTTGGTGATTTTTCGAATACCTTGAGCGAAAGACCTTTTGCTCTTTCTTCAAGAAGCTTGCAGGCTTCGCCGCTCCAACCATACGAGCCGAAGAACATAACAGGCTTACCTCTGTTTGAAACAGCATCGACCATTGAAAGAACATCCCATACAGGCTTAAGTGCATCTCTGTTTATTGTTGGAGAACCAAAAAGCAAAGCATCTGAATTTTCAATCAACTCAGGGAACTTAGATAAATCGCTATAAATTATATCGTATGATTTTGTTTTTATTCCAAGCTCATTGAACTGTGATTCAATAGTTTCAGCCATTGTTTTTGTATAGCCATAAGCTGATACATAAAAAATAGTAGCATTCTTTTCGTGTTCTTTTGGTGTTGACCATTCTTTATATAACTGCATTGTCTTAGCTATATTATTCTTAAGTACAGGACCGTGGCTTGTACAAACCATATCAAAGTCAAGAGCCTCAAGCTTTCTGATTCCTTCAAGAACAAATTTCTTGAATGGTCCCATAATAGCAGTATAATAATTTTCAAAAGCTGACCAGTATGCTTCAGGATAAGAAATATCTTCATCAATTATAGCTGGCTCGCAGTAATGTGAACCAAGGAAATCGCAGGTAAAAACAGTTTTCTGTTCTCTTAAGTATGTGAACATCGAATCAGGCCAGTGAAGATTTGGTGCAGTAACAAATTCAAGCACCATACCATTACCCAGATCAAGTGTATCTCCTGTTTTTACTGCAACAGATTCAAAAGGTATATTTGTGATATTTGTCAGATTTCTGATAGCAGCAGAAGTCCCGTAAACCTTCATCTGAGGATTTTTTTCAATAAGCTTTGCAAGGCTTCCTGAATGGTCAGGTTCTGTATGATTAAAAATTATATAATCAATTTTTTCAGAAGATGTAATCTCTTCAATATCATCAATAAATAGTTTTGAAAATCTGTCGTGTACTGTTTCAATAATAGCAGTTTTTTCGCCTTTAATAAGATATGAATTATATGAGGTTCCATATTCAGTCTTCATTATGATGTCAAAGACTCTCATATTAGGGTTTAATGAGCCAATGTAATAAATATTGTCCTTTAATTTTTTCATAATAATCTCCTTATCAAACAGTATGCCAGCATTATAGCTGGCATACATTAAAAATTATAGTGCTGAAAAAGCATCTTTTGATGCACCACATACAGGGCATACCCAATCGTCTGGAACATCCTCAAAAGCAGTACCAGGAGCAATTCCTGAATCAGGATCTCCTATTGCTGGGTCATAAACATAACCGCAGACACATTCATATTTGATCATATTTAACATCTCCTGTCTTTAATTTAACTATACTCTTTTGGTATAATTACTGTATAATTCTATTATATCAACCCGACAATATTTTGTCAATAATTATTTTTCTGAAATGGATTAACAATACATAATTTATTATAATCAAAATGAGCAGAATATATTTATGTACAAAGACTTTTTCTAGTTATTAAATATGCACAACAAGTGGCGGAATGTTTTTTAATAATTTGATATTATTTTTTAGCAGTCACTATTGACAAGTGCTAAAATATATGTATAATTGTAATTAGCACTCGGAGAGATAGAGTGCTAACACCTTCAAAAAGCTAACAAATTATTATGGGGGTTAATGTTGTGGATGAGAGGAAAATCATAATACTCTCTGCTATTGTCGAGCAGTATATTGTTACAGGTGAGCCAATAGGATCAAAAGCATTGATGAATATTCTTGATATTAATGTATCACCTGCTACTATCAGGAATGAATGTGCGGCACTTGAGCAGATGGGATATCTTGAACAACCACACACCTCATCAGGTAGAATTCCATCATTCGCTGGTTACAGGCTTTATGTTGATGAGCTTATGATGAAGAATACAATTTCTGAAGAAGATAAGCTGAAGATTGATGAGCTTCTTGATGATGATGACCTTACTGTTGAGGCAATTGTCCAGAAGGCGTCAACTGCACTTGCTGAAATTACAAAATGTGCAACAGTTGTTGCAAATTCAGCACCTAAGTTTTCAATTATCTCAAAGGTCGAGATAATCCCTACAGGAAAAAGACTTTATGTAATTCTTATGATTACTTCATCGGGGAGCATAAAGAATAAAGTATGCCGCCTTGAATTTGATCTGACAAACGAACAGCTTGATTTCTTCTCAAATTTTATGCAAGAAAATCTTGAGGGGATTTCAGTCAACAATATTTCAGATGATATGATGGAAAAAATGGCAACAGCAATGGGAACATACATGATGACACTGACACCTCTAATACAGGGTGTATGCGAAATGTCACGTGACTTTGCTAAAAAGAATGTAATCATTGAGGGCGAGACAAACCTTCTTGCCTGCAAGGATATAGATACTAACGAACTAATCACGCTTCTCAATAATAAAAATGAATTCTCAAAGCTTCTTGATGAAAGCTTCAGCGGACTTCACGTTATGTTTTCAAAAGAAAAGAATGATTTTGTTATAAGCAATTCAAGTATTATTACTTCACCTTTCCAGAAGGGTGGACAGACAGCAGGAATGCTTGGGGTTATCGGCCCTATGAGAATTGATTATGCGAAGATTATCCCATATCTTGAATATTTTACACAGAAGATTACCGACCTCATTTCAGATGAAGATGAGGAAAACAATTAACAGAAAGGCAGGGCATAGTTTTTGATGAGTAACAGCAAAAAAAACAAAGAAGAAACATTAGTCGATGAAAAAGCTCAGGAAACGACTACCCAGGATGTAAAGGAAGAAGCTGTAAAGGCAGAACCCATTACAGAAGAAAAGGCTTCAGAGGAAGATAAGCTCAAAGTTGAGCTTGATGAAGAAAAAAACAAGTATTTAAGACTTCTTGCTGAATATGATAATTTCAGGAAGCGTTCAGCAAAAGAAAAGCTTGAAAGCTACGGTGATGCAACATCTAAGGCTATTTCAGATATATTACCTGTTTATGATAATTTTGAAAGAGCTCTTCAGTCTGAAAGTTCAGATGAAAATTTCAAGAAAGGCGTTGTAATGATTTTCAATAACTTTACTGACGCTTTGAAGAAAATCGGTGTTGAGACTATTGATCCAGTCGGACAGGAATTTGATCCGAATGTTGCACAGGCAATCAATCAGGTTGAGGATGAAAACTTCGGTGAAAACACAGTATGTCAGGTTTTCCAGAAGGGCTATAAGCTTGGCGATAAGATAATCAGATATGCTATGGTAGTAGTAGCAAACCCATAAAAAGCAGTTAACAGGGTAAAACCCCGAAAACATATATTTATTTAAAGGAGAGAATTATTATGAGTAAAATTATTGGTATTGACTTAGGTACAACAAACTCTTGTGTAGCAGTTATGGAAGGCGGCGAAGCTGTCGTTATCACTAACTCTGAAGGTGCAAGAACAACTCCTTCTGTTGTCGGTGTTTCAAAAAACGGTGACAGACTTGTTGGTCAGGTTGCAAAAAGACAGGCTGTAACAAACTATGACAACACAATCATCTCAATCAAGAGACATATGGGTTCAGACTATAAGGCTATGATGTCTGGAAAGTCATACACGCCACAGGAAATTTCAGCAATGATTCTTCAGAAGATGAAGGCTGATGCTGAAGCTTACCTTGGAACAACAGTAACAGACGCTGTTATCACAGTTCCTGCTTACTTCACTGACGCACAGAGACAGGCAACAAAAGACGCTGGTCAGATTGCTGGTCTTAATGTAAAGAGAATAATCAATGAGCCAACAGCAGCAGCTCTTGCTTACGGTGTTGATAAAGAAAACGATCAGAAGATTATGGTTTATGACCTCGGTGGTGGTACATTCGATGTATCTATCATTGAAATGGGCGACGGCGTTCAGGAAGTTCTTGCAACAGCTGGTAACAACAAGCTCGGTGGAGATGACTTTGATCAGAGAATTATTGACTGGCTTGTTTCTGAATTCCAGAAGGCAGAAGGTATTAACCTCACAAACGATAAAATGGCTATGCAGAGACTTAAGGAAGCTGCTGAAAAATCAAAAATTGAACTTTCATCAACTCCTTCATCAAGCATTAGCTTACCTTTCATTACAGCTGACGCAACAGGACCAAAGCATCTTGAACTAACACTTTCAAAAGCTAAGTTTGATGAGCTTACACACGATCTTGTTGATGCAACAATGGGACCAGTTAAGCAGGCTCTTTCAGATGCTGGCTTACAGCCTTCTGATTTGCACAAGGTTCTTCTTGTTGGTGGTTCTACTCGTATTCCTGCTGTTCAGGAAGCTGTTAAGAATTATATGGGTAAAGAA
>CALMXN010000176.1 GCA_937871145.1 uncultured Clostridia bacterium | reverse complement strand
GAAGGCAGTGCGGTCTCACAAACCATATGCAGTCTGAGGGTTACACACAGGACGAACTTGTAACAGCGGGATTATGTGGACGTTCAAAGTCGGGAAGAGTATTTGACGTTTTCCGAAACCGTGTTATCTTCCCAATAATAGATTTAAGAGGGAATGTAATTGCCTTTGGGGGACGGCTCATTGACGGCGAAGGTCCAAAGTATTTAAACTCCTCGGATACTCCGGTGTTTAAAAAGAGCAGGAATCTTTTTTCGCTTAATTTTGCTAAGGACAGTCACGAAAAATTTTTGATTTTAGCTGAAGGGTATATGGATGTAATCGCAGTAAATCAAGCGGGCTTTTCAAATGTTGTTGCAACACTGGGAACAGCACTGACACCTGAGCAGGCACGCCTGATGTCGCAATATGCCGAAGAAATCATTATTTCCTATGATTCTGACGAGGCTGGGCAGAAGGCAACCTACCGTGCGATTAATCTTCTTTCAGAAGTAGGGCTTAAGACGAAAATTCTTAAAATCAATGACGCAAAGGACCCTGATGAGTTCATTAAAAAATTCGGTTCGACAAGATTCAAGTTGCTCCTTGATAATTCAGAAGGCGCAATAGTCTTTGAAATAAACAAGTGCAAGAACGGTCTTGATATGGAAAGTGATGTTGGCAGGGTTGAATATTTAAGCCGCGTCACAAAGGTTCTGTCGGAAATTATCTCGCCTGTTGAGCGTGAGGTTTACATATCCCGTGTGGCAAACGAACAGGGAATTTCAAAGCAGACTATTCTTTATGAGGTCAATTCCATCATCAAAAAGCGACAGAAATCGCAGGATAAAAAAGAATGGCGCAACATTACTAATCAAATTGCGTCAAAGAGGGATAATATTAACCCGGAAGCAGCAAAATACCCTAAGGAAGCAAAAGCCGAAGCGGGAATTATCGCCTTTCTGTTTCTGCATCCGGACAAGCTTTCTGACATACATGAAATAATAAGTCCTGACAATTTTGTGACAAGCTTCAACAAAAAAGTATATGAAAGTCTTGTTGCTCACATTGAAAACTCTGTTGATATTAGTATTTCTGTATTTAACAGTGAATTTTCACCCGATGAAATGGGCAAAATATCCGAAATATTGGCTAAATTCCGCGAAATACAGATTGCACAAGATACGGTAAATGATTATATTGACGTGCTGTTGTCGCATATTGATGTTAAAGATAAAAATGAAGATATGAGTGATGAGGATTTTCTCGATTTCTTCAATAATCTTAAAAATAAAATAACTAACCAATAAATAAATGGAGGAAATATAATGAGCTTTGGTAAAAAAATGAGTATTGAATCACTGATGGAGCAAGGCAAAAGAAGTGGCCGACTCACGACAAAAGAAATAACAGATACTCTTGAAGAACTTGATTATGATGTTGAACAGATGGACAATTTCTATGATAACTGTGCATCATACAATATTGAAATAATCGACGATATTGCTGTTGACAACGATATTGAGATTGCAGTTGATACAAGTACAGCTGAGGACGAGGTTGACCTTTCATTATCAACTGACGGTATTTCTATTGATGACCCGGTTAAGATTTATCTTAAAGAAATCGGACGTGTTACATTGCTTTCTGCTGAAGATGAAATCAAGCTTGCAGAGCAGATGGTTTCATCAGATCTAAAGGTAGCCGCTGCTGCAAGAAAGCGTCTTGCTGAAGCAAACCTGAGACTTGTTGTTTCTATTGCAAAAAGATATGTAGGAAGAGGAATGTCATTCCTTGATCTTATTCAGGAAGGTAACCTCGGTCTTATTAAGGCTGTTGAAAAGTTTGACCATACAAAAGGCTTTAAATTCTCAACATACGCAACATGGTGGATAAGACAGGCAATTACAAGAGCAATCGCTGACCAGGCAAGAACAATCCGTATTCCTGTTCATATGGTTGAAACAATAACAAAGGTTAAAAAGGTTTCAAGTCAGCTTCTACACAAGAACGGACACGATCCAAGTCCTGATGAAATTGCTGAAGAGCTTAATATGCCGGTTGAAAAAGTAAGAGAAATCATGAGAATTGCTCAGGATCCTGTTTCACTCGAAACACCTATCGGCGAAGAGGAAGACAGCCACCTCGGCGACTTTATTCCTGATGAAGATGCACCAGCCCCAGCAGAAGCTGCATCACTTATACTCCTAAAGGAGCAGATTAATCAGGTGTTATCAACATTGACAGAAAGAGAAGAAAAGGTATTAAGACTCCGCTTCGGGCTTGAAGATGGCCGTTCACGTACACTTGAAGAAGTAGGAAAACAGTTCAACGTAACACGTGAAAGAATACGTCAGATTGAAGCAAAGGCACTCAGAAAGCTTCGTCATCCGAACAGAAGCAATAAAGTCCGCGATTACCTTGATTAACAGAGGTGGAGTATGTTTATTACATTGGAATCTGATTATGCTGTACGAATAGTAGCTTGCCTTGCGAAGGAAAACAGACGTCTTGACGCTAAAACAATTTCAGAAATGACGTGCGTAACCTTAAGGTTTGCACTTAAAATTCTTAGAAAGCTTGTCTCAGCAGAAATAGTAAAATCCTTTAAGGGTACACAGGGCGGCTATGAGCTTGAAAAAAAGCCTGCGGAAACTACCCTCAAAGAAGTAATCAAAGCTGTTGAGGGTACATATATGCTGAACCGCTGTCTTGATGGAAACTCACCTTGCTCACGTGGTGCATCAGGCTCCTGCCGGTATCAGAAGGTTTTTAAGGAAATTTCAGATATTGTTGACAAAAAGCTCGAAGAATGCACCTTTGATAATATTGTCGACTTATAATTTAAAGATAAATGATTTGTCATTGATTATAAAATAAGATTAGAAAACGACGCGGATGTTTATTATATACTCATCTGCGTTATTATATCGTTAAAAACATAAAAATATTGAAAAAATTACTTGAAATCTTAAAAATATAGTGATATACTTACAAAAGTATGTAAACTTATAATAGCCGTCAAGGTTTGAAAAAGAAGTTATGTCTGTTAATCAGACCTTGCCAATTCAATGGCAAGGTCTTTTTATATGCAAATTTTAAATTCAATTCAGAAAAGGAGTTAACAGAATGAGTTCAAAACCACAGACTGTCGGATATCTTCCCGACGAAAGACCAGCCCCACTAAAGCTATTACTCTATGCGCTGCAGCAGGTAATAGTAATGTTCCCTGCAACAGTGGCAGTTGCAATTTGCACAGGTTTTCAGGTATCGACAACAATTTTTGCAAGTGGTCTTGCAACAATTTGCTTTATCTTTATTTCAGGAAGAAAAATTCCTCTTTACTACGGATCAAGCTTTGCGTATCTGACAGCTATAACAAGTTTGGTTTATGCACAGGGTACAGCCGATCAGATACGACTATTTGAGGCAACTCCAAAGGTGCTCGCACCTGAATTAATATCTTACGCTCAGTTTGGTATTATTATGTCAGGTCTTGTTTCAATAGCAGCAGGATTACTCGTAAGATTCAGTGGTAGAAATGCCGTTGAAAAGATTTTGCCACCTGCAGTAACAGGCTCAGTGGCAATGATTATTGGTCTGACTCTTGCAGGAAATGCGCTCGGAGATGCCGCACCTGCTATGAAAAACGGAGTTTTAGTCAGTGGCGTAACTGGTTCTGGCTGGGCATGGGCAATTTCATTAACAACACTCATTTCAACAATCCTTTATTCTAAATACTTAAAAGGAATTCTCGGACAGCTCCCATTACTTCTTGGAGCATTAACAGGTTGCGCTTTTGCAGGAATTCTTTATTACTTTGGCGGCGATTCGTATAATATGTTTCAATCTATGCCACAGGCAGCGCTTGATGCTTCACTATGGACTGCAGGACCGATAGCAGTACCTGCATTCTCATTACCAAAGATTTCGTGGGCTGCAGTTGCTGCAATTATGCCTATTGCAATAGCAACAATTCCTGAGTCAACAGCTCATATCTATCAGCTTGAAATTTATGTTGAAGATGTAGCAAAGAAAAAGAACAAGAAAATGAAATATAAGATGAGCGATTTACTTCACAGAAACCTTATCGGCGATGGTATATGCGATATGATTTCTGGTGCAGTAGGTGGACCTGCTGGTACAAACTACGGTGAAAATATCAGTACAATGGCAATTTCAAAAGTATTCTCTGTTCCAGTTCTTGTGGCAGCTGGTATAATAGCAATGGTTATTGCATTCTTTACTCCACTTATAAAAGTAATATACGGAATTCCAACAGCAGTAATCGGCGGACTTGAAATTTATCTTTTTGGAGCAATCGCAGCACAGGGTATCGCAATAATGATTGACAAGAAAGTTGATATGTTCAGCTCAAAGAATATTGCAGTAATTGCGAGCATTATGGTAATCGGTATTGGTGGACAGTATAGATTTGGTGGAAATATTCCTTTCTTCGGAATGGATGTTCCTTGTATCGCAGGGGCAGCAATATTCGGAATTGTTCTCAATTTTATTCTAAGTATTGGTGATAAGAAAAAAGATGTTGAATCAATAACAGAATCAAATA
>CALMXN010000175.1 GCA_937871145.1 uncultured Clostridia bacterium | reverse complement strand
TTGGTGATGTAAAGAGACTGTAAACATCTTTATCACTCATGTTAATGTCCATAACAGACATTCCTGTCATATCTTCAAGATACTTATATAAGGTTGGCACATCATGGCCAAGTTCGTCAAGCTTAAGTATAGTATCATGCAATGAATGGAAGTCAAAGTGTGTTGTAATAATATCAGAATCAGATTTATCAGCAGGATGCTGTACTGGTGTAAAATCATATACATCATAATCTGATGGAACAACAACCATTCCGCCAGGGTGCTGACCCGTTGTTCTCTTTATTCCTGTGCAACCTATAGTAAGTCTGTTTTCTTCAGCAGAGCTTACAATCATATTCTTTTCTTCAAGATACTTTTTTACATAGCCGTAAGCCGTTTTGTCAGCAACAGTTGCTATTGTTCCTGCTTTGAACACGTGGTCAGAACCGAACAATTCTTCAGTATATTTATGAGCACGGGATTGGTAGTCACCTGAGAAGTTAAGGTCAATATCAGGAGCCTTGTCCCCGTCAAATCCAAGGAATGTTTCGAACGGAATATCGTGACCGTCACGCCTCATATCTATATCACAGTTCGGGCAATTTTTAGGTGGAAGATCAAATCCTGAACCAACTGAGCCATCAGTAATAAATTCACTGTGCTTACATTTTGGGCATACATAGTGCGGCATTAACGGATTAACTTCTGAAATTCCTGACATTGATGCCACGAATGAAGAGCCAACAGATCCTCTTGAACCCACCTGGTAGCCGTGTTCCATAGAATTAGCTACAAGCTTCTGAGCAATCATATACAGAACAGCAAATCCGTGCTTAATAATAGAAGTAAGTTCCCTGTCAAGCCGTTTTGAAACAATTTCAGGGATTGGGTCACCATATATTTCTTTTGCTCTTTCCCAGCAGATTCGCTGGAGGTCTTCTTCAGCGCCCTCAATATAAGGAGTATATGTACCTTTTGGAATTGCTCTGATATCACCATCAATCATATCAGCTATTTTATTTGTGTTTGTAACAACTACTTCAAAAGCCTTTTCTTCACCAAGATAAGCAAATTCATTGAGCATATCTTCAGTGGTTCTGAAATATAGTGGTGGCTGAAAATCTGCGTCTTTGAATTTTACAGAAGTAAGAATAGTTCTGAATAAACCATCTTTTTTATCCATAAAATGAACGTCGCCTGTTGCAACAACAGGAATTTCAAG
>CALMXN010000174.1 GCA_937871145.1 uncultured Clostridia bacterium | reverse complement strand
CTGGAGTTGTTGCTTGGGTCTGGTCCGCCTTCTTTGATGCAGACCATCATTTCACGACCGATTTTTGTGAAAATCTTTGCTCTTACACCATCAGTAGCTTCTTTTTTTCTCTTGATATTTGCCCATTTAGAATGTCCTGACATAGTATCTTCCCCTTTGAAAAAATAATATATTATTCGGCCTCAATATCCCATATAATATTGAAAAGCTCTTCAATCCTTTTTTCATCGCCCTTCAGATAAAGATATCCAAAAAGGCATTCAAGTGAGGTGGCTTTACGGTATTCAATAGCTGATGAATGCTTTGGAACTGTTGTTCCTGTTGCATTTCTTCCTCGCTTTAATACATCCGCTTCTTCTTCAGTAAGAACAGAACTTATAACTTCAGAAGCTTTTGATTGATAACCAGCACAGACTCTTTTAATAGTGAGCTGATGAAGCTGTCCGACAGGTCTGTTTGCCTGCCGTAGCAATCTTTCACGCACCATTCTCTCATAAACTGCATCGCCGAGAAAAGCAAGTGCTAAAGGGCTGTATTGGTTTAACTCTCTTTTATCAAGCTGAATTCCCGTAATTATACCTCCAAATCACATATGTACCGGAGTTCCCTCCGGAAATATTATCTCAGATAATCAAATTCAAAATCAAGAATTGAAACATTGTCACCTTCTTCAATTCCCATTTCTTCAAGCTTATCGATTATACCACTGCTACGGAGAACTCTCTGGAAATACTGCAATGACTCAAAGTCATCCATATCAACAGTCTTGAGAACATTCCACAGCCAGTCAGCATGGACAATATATACGCCGTCTTCAACCGTAATGTCAAATTTATTGCCAGCCTCAAATGCACGATGTTCAATTTCTTCCTGAGTAAGTGGCTCAGGCTCATACTGTCTGATTGGCGGGAGCTTTTCAAGCTCTTTTGCAACTTCCATAATAAGCTCTTTTGTGCCTTGTGTTGTTGCTGCTGAAATCGGGAAGAACTTTAATCCTTTTGACTCAATATAAGCTTTGAATTCCTCAATCTGTTCAGGAGTAGCCATATCGCATTTGTTTGCTGCTACTATCTGAGGACGGGTTGAAAGCTCTTCACTGAAGTTCTTAAGCTCTTCATTTATAATTTCAAAGTCTTCACTTGGATTTCTTCCTTCAACGCCTGAAACGTCAACAATGTGAACAATAAGTCTGCAACGGTCAACATGACGTAAAAACTCGTGACCAAGACCAACGCCTTCACTTGCACCCTCGATAAGTCCAGGAATATCAGCCATTACAAAGGATTTGCCCTCTTCAATCTTGACAACACCTAACACTGGGGTCAGAGTTGTAAAATGATAGTTTGCAATCTTTGGCTTTGCTGCACTTACGACAGAAACGAGTGTGGACTTTCCAACATTAGGGAAGCCAACAAGTCCGACATCAGCGAGGAGCTTAAGCTCAAGCTTGATATTAAGGTCTTCACCAGTAAAACCAGGCTTTGCAAAACGAGGAATCTGACGGGTTGGTGTAGCAAAATGCTGATTGCCCTTTCCACCTTTTCCGCCTCTTGCGATTATAACAGGCTCGTCCGACGAAATATCAGCGATAATTCGTCCGGTTTCAAGTTCTTTTACAACTGTTCCTCTCGGAACTTTGATTATAAGATCTTCTGCGCCTCTTCCTGAACAATTTCGGGAAGAACCATCCTGACCTTTTTCTGCAAGGTATTTACTTTTGTATCTGAAATCAATAAGGGTGGAAAAATTATCGTCAACTACAAACACAACGTCTCCGCCTTTTCCTCCGTCACCGCCGTCAGGTCCGCCTGCCGCTACATATTTTTCACGATGAAAGGAAACGGCTCCATCACCGCCGTCGCCTGCTTTAATATATATTTTCGCTTCATCTACGAACATTTCCTTACCCCCCAAACTATGCGAAAATCCCAAGCATAGGCTCGGGATTTAAGTAGTTAAAAATATTTGTTTACCCGAAATTACTGCTGTGGATAAACTGAAACCTTTTTACGGTCACGACCAAGACGTTCAAAACGAACAATACCATCAGCTGTTGCGAATAATGTATCATCTGAACCACGGCCTACGTTTTCACCAGCATGAATGTGTGTTCCACGCTGACGATAAAGAATGTTTCCAGCAAGAACGAACTGTCCGTCTGCTCTCTTAGCGCCAAGTCTCTGAGCTTCAGAGTCACGACCGTTCTTTGTTGAACCTACTCCCTTTTTATGTGCAAAAAACTGCATACTAATTCTAATCATTTATTACACCTCCGAAGTTGTAATTTTAATTGTTCCCTCGTAATCCTCGGATAAGACAGTCAGATGAAGTTTTAATCCTTCAAGAAGGTTGACTGCGTTTATATCAAGGTCGGGAAGCTTCAATTGAATTTTGTCATTAAGCACTTTTACTTCGGCATTAATCTTCAAGACCTCTGTAATAGTATTGACAACAAGCTGAATAGCTGAGGAGACACTTGCACAAACAATATCGTCACCCATATCCGCATATCCTGCGTGGCCTTTTATAACAAAACCATAAGGCTTTGACTGCTTAGTATAAAATTCAGCGGTAATCATTATGCTTTGATTGCTTCAATCTTAACCTGTGTGTATGGCTGTCTGTGACCCATTTTTCTCTTCTCGCTTTTTTTAGCTTTATAAGTGAAAACTGTGATCTTCTTTGACTTACCGTTCTTAAGAACTGTAGCTTCAACTGCTGCACCTGCAACAAAAGGAGCTCCAACTGTCAAACCATCATCTTTTCCAACAGCGATAACTTTATCAAAAGAAATCTTTGATTCAGCTGCTGCTTCAAGCTTTTCGATGAAAACAACATCGCCTTCTTTTACCTGATATTGCTTTCCGCCTGTTTCAATAATTGCGTACATTTATGTGGCACCTGCCTTTTTCTTAAAACTCGCTACAATCGGCGTAACAGCATAATAAACACCATTAACTTCAAGGCCGAGCATATGCGGCTTAATTAGTTTATCACATTGTATATAGTATGTCAATGTGTTTGATAAATAAATTAATAAAAAATTTACAACTTTTCTTATATTGACTGGACTTCAAGCTCATCATTTGCTGTAAGGGCAATTCCTGTAATGTTATCCTTGCTGTCAATAACCAAAGATGCAACCTTATCTTCAACTTCTTTTCTAATAACCTTTCGGATATCTCTTGCGCCGAATTTCTGTCCGTATGATTTATCAGCAATCTTTTCAAGAGCTTTATCATCATATTTGAATGTAATATTCTTCTCTGCGAGAGGCTCTTTCATTTCATCAAGCATCAGGCCGGCAATTTTTGTGTAGCTTTCTTTTGATAACGGTTTGAAAACAACGATTTCATCAATACGACTCAAAAATTCAGGCCTTAGGAAATCTGAAAGACCTTTCATTGCCTTTTCTTTTGAAATATCATTTTCCGACTTGTTAAAGCCTACTCCGATATTCTTATCGATTGAGCCGGCATTAGAAGTCATAACAATTACTGTATTTTCAAAAGAAACGCTTCTACCCTGTGCATCATTTACCTTTCCTTCATCAAGAATCTGAAGAAGAATATTCATAATATCAGGGTGAGCTTTTTCAATTTCGTCAAACAGAACAACAGAATAAGGCTTACGGCGGACTTTTTCTGTAAGCTGTCCAGCCTCATCATAGCCGACATATCCAGGAGGCGAACCAATAAGACGTGATATAGCATGCTTTTCCATATACTCGGACATATCAAGACGTATAAGTGGCTCGGTTGTGTCAAAAAGCTCAGATGCTAAGACTTTTACAAGCTCTGTCTTGCCGACGCCAGTTGGTCCGACAAATATGAAAGATGCAGGACGACGACGCTTTGCAAGCTGAACTCTTGTTCTTCTGATTGCCTTATTAACAAGTTCAACAGCTTCATCCTGTCCTATTATCTTTGATTTTAACACAGCTTCAAGGTTGCGGATTTTATTAAATTCAGTTTCAATAATTTTTGATGCTGGGATACCTGTCCAGAGTTCGATTACTTTCGAGAGATCATCCTCTGTCACATTGATATTCTTAATCTTTTCTTCAATATCAACTAAACGTGCCTTGATTCTGCTGATTTCAGCTTTTATCGAAGCAAGGATTTCATAATCAGGCTCGTCTTTTTCTTCCATTGCTTTTTCAAGATTAAGCTGCTTCTTTAAATCAGCGTTAAGCTTTTCATATTCACCAAGTTCAGGACTCCTGATACTTGCGGAAGCACAGGCTTCATCAAGAAGATCAATAGCCTTGTCTGGAAGGAATCTGTCATTGATATATCTTTCAGATAGTATTGCACACATTCTTAAGTTTGCATCATTTATATGAACCTTATGGTGCATTTCGTAATATTTCTTTATACCCTTTAGGACTGTTATAGTATCCTCAATAGAAGGCTCTGTGATAGTAACGGGTTGGAATCGTCTTTCAAGAGCACTGTCTTTTTCAATATATTTTCTGTATTCCTTAAAGGTTGTAGCACCGATTACCTGAACCTCGCCACGTGACAAAGCAGGTTTTAAGATGTTTGCAGCATTCATTGATCCTTCACTGTCACCTGTGCCGACGAGATTGTGAACCTCATCAATAAATAGGATGACATTGCCCTCTGCTTTAACCTCATCAACAAGTCCCTTTACACGGCTTTCGAACTGACCACGGAATTGTGTTCCTGCAACAAGTGCAGTAAGGTCGAGAAGATACACTTGTTTATCAGCAAGATGAAATGGTACTTCACCAGCAACGATTTTCTGTGCAATGCCTTCTGCAATGGCAGTTTTACCGACACCAGGTTCACCGATAAGGCATGGGTTATTCTTTTGTCTTCTTGAGAGAATCTGAATAACACGTGATATTTCCTTATCACGACCAATTATATTATCAAGCTTACCCTCCAGCGCCTTTTGTGTAAGGTTTGTGCAATAGGAAGTAAGGAATTTCAGCTTTTTTTCTTTTGACTTTTTATCCTTTTCCTTCTTGGTTCCCTTTTCGGTATTGTCCGATTCAAGGCTTTCAGTAGGGAAAGAACCGCCGAACAGATTACTCAGGAATGAAGGCATCATAGTTTCAGCTCCGCCAAGCTCAAAGGAATCACCATCGGTAATATCCATAAGCTGATCAGAAAACATTTCAAGGTCTTCATCTGTTATGCCCATCTGCTTCATATAATCATTTACCTGTGGGAGACCAAGCTCCTTTGCGCAGACAAGACATAGTCCTTCATTTTTCTTTTCTTCACCTTGCATAGCTGTTATAAAAACTACTGCAGGGCGTTTCTTACATCTGGTACAAATCATAGTTCCTCCAAAATCTTAATCAAGCTTCTGTTAGCTCGTTGATTTTTACTTAAAAAGCTTAATATCATAAATGTGCTTAAATATATATGTTTCCTCGATAGTTGGTGTATTAAACACTAAAATCTGATTATTTGTGAGTGAAACAAGTAGTTTTATTGCGAGTACAGCAACAATAATTATAATTGCGCCCTGTGCAAAACCAAATGCTCCGCCCAAAAAAGTATTCAATGGTCCCACAAGAGGCACCATATTCAACGATTTTGATAAAACAGTCGATACAAATCTTACAATAAACATTAATAATGTAAATGCAATAATGAAAACTATTATTTTAATTATCATCAGTACAAATGGCTCAACAACAATCTCTGTCAGTTCCTTTGCACCCTTTTCCTTAGAAGGATTATTGAGTGCTTTTATAATATCATTTATTGAGTTTTTACTATTATCAAGATATTTCTTGGCTTCGTTATAAACACTGTCAGGCACTTTATCTTTTATTGCATCAAGTACAATATTTTTTGAAAATACTTTATTAAAATTACTTTCAAGTGTTGAATCAGATAATTTTGGATCCTTCTGCTTTGCAAAATCTGCAAAGTTCTTTGCAAGATCCCCATCCTTTTCAATAAGAGCCTGCATTTCATTATCTGAAATAGTGACGTTTATATTCTGTGCTTTTAATGCTGACTTTATCTGCGATCTGATATCAATATTGTCAATTTTCTTCTCAACAACTTTTTCTACTCTTGACTGAACAAATTTTTCATATACGATCGGTGATAATGCGCTTGTTATCAAAAATCCACCAACCATTGAAATAACATAACCTATAAGTAATATTATTGATTTTACGAAGCCTTTTTTCCCTCCGTTATAGATACATATTAAAAGAACACCTATTAATGCTATATCAAAAAACCAAGCAAATTTTTCTCCCATTGTCTTTTCCTCCTTTTTGTCTAGAGCTTAAAAATATCTATCTTCTGTGAGCCGAGAAGATACATATGCTCGTCGATTATCGCGAAGTCAGTGTAATATTCCCCAAGATCTTTTTTTGTTATCAGTTTCCCGTCTGAAGAGTATACCTCAAGGGTTTTGTTGCACAGAAGATATATTTTATTGCTATGAATATGTATTTTTTTATATTCACCATTGATTTTTATTGATTTCTGATTATCTGACTTATCAAAAACCACACATTCAGTCATTCGGCGTTGTGAATTCTGTAATATAAGCGCTGTCATATTGTCAGAAACCTCATAATCAATAAGTTGACTCGGATATACATATGAGTATTTGAGAGCACCCGATGGCAACATAACA
>CALMXN010000173.1 GCA_937871145.1 uncultured Clostridia bacterium | reverse complement strand
ATTTGTAAGGAGAGAATTATGAGCTCAGATTATCAACATTTTTTAGACCTGAATGATTATCCAGTTTCATGGTGGGATAGGTTATTGAAATTAGCTCAGGATATCATAGCTAATCCGAAATATTTTTCTCACAGATGTTCAGGGAAGGTAATGGGTACATTGTTTTATGAACCATCTACCCGTACTCAGATGTCGTTCCAGACAGCAATGTTAAAATTGGGTGGTAGTATTATTGGCTTTGACAACCCATCAACTTCTTCGGTTTCAAAAGGAGAAAGCCTCAAGGATACCACAAAAATAGTCAGCAATTATGCTGATGTGCTTGTTATTCGTCATCCACTTGAGGGCTCGGTGAAAGCCTCTGCACTCACTGCTGATTGTCCTGTAATAAATGCCGGTGATGGTGGACATCTTCACCCAACTCAGACTCTCACTGACCTATTAACATTAAAGCAGGAAAAGGGAACACTTGAAAATCTCACGATAGGATTATGTGGCGATTTACTCAATGGAAGAACAACACACTCACTCTGTAAAGCAATTTCTTGCTTTAAGGGTAATAAATTTGTACTTATATCGACTCCTGAACTAAGCTTGCCTGAATATATAAAGGAATATATAGTGAAAAACGGATGTGAATATATTGAGGCGCAGAGTCTTGAGGATGCGATAGGCTCACTTGATGTTCTTTATATGACAAGAATTCAGAAGGAACGCTTTAACTCTGAGGAAGAGTATCTTGCACAGAAGAATGTTTATGTTCTTGATAATGAAAAAATGAAAAAGGCAAAACCTGATTTAGCTGTACTTCATCCTCTGCCGAGAGTTGATGAAATTAAAATCGAGGTTGACGATGATCCAAGAGCATTATATTTCAAGCAGGCTAAATACGGAGTTTTTGTCAGAATGGCATTAATATTAACATTGCTTGAAACTGAAGAAATAAAAAAAGATGTTCTTGCTGGAACTATAAATAATACAATAAAGTGCCCTAATGAAAAATGTATTACTAATTTTGAAGCTTACCTTCCAAAAAGCTATAAGCATGCAGATAATATAAAAATATGCGAATACTGTGATAAAAGATTTTAAATAAAAAGCTGCTGAATTATCAGCAGCTTTTTTCGATAAGTATAATTATTCTTCAACAACAGTTGAATCAGCATTTTTTATGACACTGTCAATACCGTTCTTGCAGGATGTCTTTGCTGTGTAGCCTTCCGATGAAAGAATTATTTCGCCGTTCTTTGCTTTAAATCTGAAACGGAATGCTCCAGCCTTATCGCTGTAAATTTCAAACTTAGGATGCTTTTGAGCTTCATAGTTTTCAACTGTCTGATCTTCAACTGAAGCAACAGGTGCGCAATTTTTTACGCTTTCAATTCCTTTTTTGCATGCTGCGTCTGAAGTATAAACTTCTGAAGTTCCGATAATTTCCCCGTTTGAAGCTACAAGATTGAATTTAACGCCAGTTGGTACTTTTTTTATTGCGAATTTTCCCATGTCAAACACCTCTGTCTTTTTTTACACATATTATATATCCACTTATAATATTTGTCAATTGATTATCCAAAATAAACCTTATACCATATTAGGAAAATCAGAATAGTCCATATTTTTCTGGAATAATCGTATTTGCCCGACTTATGAACATCAAGAAGTTCAACAAGTTTTTCGGTGTTGAAGAACTTTTCTGCATTTTCAGAAGTAAATTCTGATTTTACATAATCATAGTATTTATCTTCTTTCAGCCATACACGTATAGGAACAGGAAAGCCGAGCTTCTTTTTGTTTGCTGTCTGTGGTGGACAGGCTTTAAGTGCGGAAATTCTCATTGCATACTTAGTGGAGCTTTTTGTTACACGGTATTTTGTAGGAATTTTCTCTGCGACCTTCATTATTTCCTTGTCAAGGAAAGGTACACGAAGTTCAAGAGAATTCGCCATACTCATTTTATCAGCTTTTAACAGAATATCTCCAGTCATCCATAGATGAAGGTCGAGATACTGCATCTTAGTAACATCGTCCTTATCTTTTACTTCATTAAAAAACGGTTTTGTTATGTCATTCGGGGATGGTGCAGTTGTTTTGAATTTTAAAAGTTCTTTTCTTTCTTTTGTATTGAAGATAAATGCATTACCTATAAATCTTTCTTCAAGATCCTGACTTCTTCTGATAATAAAATTCAATCCTCTTTGGGCTGGTAATTTACGTGCAAAGTATCCGAAACCTT
>CALMXN010000172.1 GCA_937871145.1 uncultured Clostridia bacterium | reverse complement strand
GTGTGCTCTTCCGATCTCAAGGATGAAGTTCTTTTTGATATCAAATACAAGAAGAAAAAGCTTGAAAAGATATATATAATACTTCTGGGAATCCTTTTTTTGATTGACAAGGCTATGACAATATTGATACAGTCATCAGGCACATGTGTTATAGGAATTACATTATTCTTACTTGTGATTTTCTGCATTAAGACTCCTGAAATTTATATTTTCAGCGATAAGATTAAATATAAACAAACTAAAGGCTATGGTGGAAAAGAGGGCGAGGCTTACTGCGATGAAATTGCATCTATTACAGTGACGGACAAAACTTATATTATCAGTACTTTAAGTATTGAACTTAAATCTCAGGAGCAGATTGACATGATAACATCTCCAAAAGCGCTTCTTGCGGCAGAAGAATTCTGCAAAATTAATAATATAAAACTTAATATAATAAAAAAGAACAAAAAAAAATAGCATATATGTAAAATTGAATCAAGGAAGTGACAAAAATGATATGGATAATTGGCATAATAATAGGACTGAAAATTGCATATAAGATATTTCCGATTGTTTTGTTCATTGCTGTCGCTTTAAAAATAGCTGATATTGATAACTTGCTCCCGATTCTGTTTTTTGGAGCAAGAAAATTTATAGCAGTAATTAGAAAGACTATCGTTCAGAGCGGAATAAAATACTTGGTTCTGATTACAGCACTTAGTATGCTTGTGATTGTATCGGGGAATTATTTATATTTATTATTGATATTCGCGGGATATCCTATAATATTCAGAAGAGAAAACAACATAGTTTTAAGATAAATATTCAGATTTTGTATTCACAGATGAAAGGAATGGTTAAATGGCAAAAACAGCTATTATCACAGGTGCTTCACAGGGTATCGGTGCTTGTATTGCAAAAAGACTTGCAAAAGACGGTTTTAATATAGCAGTTAACTGTTATCCAAGTGATAACGATAAAGCAAACGCTGAAAAGGTTGCAGAGGAATGCAGAGCACTCGGCGTTGAGGCTGAGATTTTCGCTTGTGATGTTTCAAAGCACAATGAGTGTGATATAATGGTTAAGGCAATAAAAGAAAGATTTTCTACTATTGACGTGCTGATTAACAATGCTGGTATTACAAAGGACGGCTTGCTCCTTCGTATGCCTGAGGAACAGTATGATATGGTTATTGCTGTTAATCAAAAGAGCGTATTCAATATGACAAAGTATGCCGGAGCTGTTATGTTCAAGCAAAAGGGCGGAAGAATTGTTAATGTTTCTTCTGTTGCGGGACTTTATGGCAATCCAGGTCAGATAAATTATTCAGCATCAAAAGCTGCTATTATCGGAATGACAATGACTTCCGCAAAGGAGCTTGGCTCAAGGAATATTACAGTAAATGCAATTGCTCCAGGACTAATTCAGACACCAATGACAGATGTTCTCACAGATGAGCAGAAGAAGAATATTTTCTCGCAGATTGCTTTGAAGAGATTTGGTCAGGTTGATGAAATTGCCGGAACAGTATCATTCCTGGTTTCTGATGATGCGTCATATATCACAGGTCAGACTATTGAAATAAGTGGCGGACTTTCAATGTAATAAATCAGGACATACTTCCGTATAAATAAGGAGAGGTTTATGAAAAGAGTAGTTATAACAGGTATGGGTACAGTTAACCCACTCGGACATTCAGTTGATGAATTCTGGAACAATATTGTTGCAAACAAGCTTGGTTTTTCTTTTATCGACCAGTTTGATGCAAGTGAATTTGATGCTAAGATTGTCGGAGCTGTAAAGGATTTTGACCCATTAAAATATATTGATAAAAAAGAAGCAAAGAGAATGGAACGCTTCACACAGTTTGCTGTTTACAGTACAAAGCAGGCTTTGGAGGATAGCGGAACAGACTTAAAGGACCTCGATCCATTCAGAGTCGGTGTAATTCTCGGCTGTGGTATCGGCGGACTTGAAGAAACTGAAAAAGAACATTCAAAGTACCTCGAAAAAGGTCCTAACAGAATCTCAGTATTCTATGTTCCAACAATGATCGGGAATATGGCTGCGGGACAGATTTCAATGGCAACAGGCTTTAAGGGAGATAATTTTGCAACCGTAACAGCCTGCTCATCAGCTACACACGCTATTGGCGAATCCTTTAGAAAAGTCAAGGATGGTTACCTTGACGCTTGCATCTGTGGTGGAACAGAAAGCTGTATTACCGAATTTGCACTTGGCGGCTTTAATAATATGAAAGCACTTTCAAAGGCAACAGAGCTTGACAAGGCTTCAACACCTTTTGACGCTGAAAGACAGGGCTTTGTTCTTGGCGAGGGTTGTGGTATACTTGTTATTGAAGAGCTTGAACATGCTAAGGCTCGTGGTGCAAAAATATATGCTGAAATTGTCGGCTATGGTGCAACAGGTGACGCTTATCACATTACATCCCCTGATCCAGAGGGCGAGGGTGCGGCAAGAGCAATGGTTAACGCTTATAAAGAAGCTGGTCTTGAAGCAGGTGATGTTGATTACATCAATGCTCATGGTACCTCAACTGGTCTTAATGATAAATATGAAACAGTCGCAATAAAGAAAGCTCTTGGCGAGCAGGCTGAAAAGGTTGTTGTTAATTCAACAAAATCAATGACAGGACATCTTCTTGGTGCTGCTGGTGCTGTTGAAGCAATAGTAACAGCATTGTCGCTCAAGAACGGACTTGTACATCAGACAGTAGGATACAAAAATCCTGACCCTGACTGTGACCTTGACTATTGTGTTGAGGGTAACCGTAATAAGGATATAAAGGTTGCATTATCAAATTCTCTCGGATTCGGCGGACATAACGCTACAATCTGTATAAAGAAATACGAATAATAAGG
Organism: uncultured Clostridia bacterium; assembly: GCA_937871145.1. Classification (GTDB taxonomy): domain Bacteria; phylum Bacillota; class Clostridia; order Oscillospirales; family Ruminococcaceae; genus SZUA-444. The sequence goes on along the minus strand of CALMXN010000172.1, from coordinate 5,046 downwards.
AGACATAACGATGGCTAAGATTGAAAATACACTTGAATGTGTTCAGGCTCTTATGAAGTCAATGTCTGAAAATGGTGCAAAGTCCCTGAAGATTAAAGACAAGGAATTTGAAATTTCACTTGAAATGGACTGTGGTACTGCACCTGTTTATGTCGGCAACTCAATGCCTTCATATTCAGCACCAGCTCAAGCTCCTGCAACAGAAAGTGCACCTGCTCTACAAACTCCTTCAAAGCCACTTGGAAATGTTGTAAAAGCTCCTATTGTGGGAACCTTCTACGCTTCTGCTTCACCAAAGGATAAGTCTTTTGTAAGTGTCGGACAGAGCGTTAAAAAGGGTGATGTACTTTTCATAATCGAATCAATGAAGGTTATGAACGAAGTTAAGTCAGATTTTGATGGCTCAGTTATTACGATTAACTGTAAGAGCGGTGAGGCTGTTGAATTTGACCAGCCTGTAATGATAATAGAATAGTCAGGAGAGTTATAAATGGCTTTAATGAACAAAGAACAGATTATGGAAGTTATTCCTCATCGTGATCCATTTCTTCTGATTGATGAAATTATTGAAATGGAACCTGGGCAGAGAGTTGTTGCAAAGAAATATATGAAGGAAGATGAATTCTGGTTCAAGGGACATTTTCCTGGATATCCAGTAGTGCCTGGAGTGCTTATGCTTGAAATGCTTGCACAGGCAGGGGCTGTTGCGATGCTTTCACTTCCTGAAAACAAGGGTAAAATCGGACTCTTCGGCGGTGTAAAGGACGCAAAGTTCCGCAGACAGGTTGTTCCTGGCGATACGCTGATACTTGAGGTTGAAATAATCAGAGTCAAAGGCCCTGTCGGCGTCGGCAAGGCAATAGCTACAGTAGATGGACAGAAGGCAGTATCAGCGGAAATAACCTTTGCACTTATGTCAAAATAATATCTTCTGTCGGGAGGATAATGATGTCAGAAAATAATATTCAGACTTCTGGAGCAAAACGCTTCAAGAAGGTACTTATAGCAAACCGTGGCGAAATCGCAGTGCGTGTAATCCGTGCCTGTCGTGAGCTCGGGATAAGAACTGTCGCAGTTTTTTCAACAGCAGACAGGAGTGCTTTGCATGCTCAGATTGCTGATGAGGCAATATGTATCGGCCCTGCAAACAGCAAGGACAGCTATCTTAATATGAAAGCTATCATTGCGGCTTGTGAAGTGACTGGTGCAGATGCTGTTCATCCTGGCTTTGGGTTTTTATCCGAAAATGCTAACTTTGCAAGAATGTGTGCTAAATGTGGCATAACATTTATTGGACCAAAGCCTGAGTCAATAGATATGCTCGGTGACAAGGCCTGTGCAAAGGAAACAATGAAAAAAGCGGGTGTACCTGTTGTTCCTGGCTCAGATGGAGCAGTACATTCACTTGATGAAGCAAGACAGCTTTCAATGCAGATAGGCTATCCTGTTATGGTAAAGGCTTCAGCAGGTGGCGGTGGACGTGGTATTCGTCTTGTTGAAAGCGAAAATGAGCTTGAGAGTATGATTACTGCCGCAAAGCAGGAGGCTCTCGCTTGTTTTGGTAATGATGAAATATATATTGAAAAATTCATTAAGAACCCAAGACATATTGAGTTCCAGATACTTGCTGATACTTATGGTAATGTAATTCATCTTGGAGAAAGAGATTGCTCAATGCAGAGAAGGAACCAGAAGGTTCTTGAAGAAACTCCAAGCCCGGTTATGACAGAAGAGCTCCGCAAAAAGATGGGGCAGTCTGCTGTAAATGCAGCAAAAGCAACAGGCTATCAGAATGCAGGAACTATTGAATTTCTTGTGGACAACAAGGGACACTATTATTTTATGGAAATGAACACAAGAATTCAGGTTGAGCATCCTATTACTGAGGCTGTTACTGGTGTTGACCTTGTAAAACAACAGCTTCTGATTGCGTGTGGAAAAGAGCTTGAATATACTCAGGAAGATATACACTTGACAGGTCACGCAATAGAGTGTAGAATTAACGCTGAAAATCCTATGGAAAATTTCCGTCCGTCACCAGGAAAAATTATCGCACTTCATACTCCTGGAGGGAACGGAATAAGAATAGACAGCGCAGCATATCAGGGATATTCAATCCCACCATATTATGATTCAATGATTGCAAAGCTTATTGTTTATGGTAAGACAAGAGAAGAAGCAATTATGAAAATGAAATGGGCACTTGCTGAGTTTATTGTTGACGGTGTTTCAACAAACATTGACTTTCAGGTTAATCTTGTCAAAAACAAGTCCTTTGAAAGTGGAGAATATGATATTGGCTTCCTCGGAAGAACAAAAATAATGTAACATTATCCTGCTAAAAGGAGGGTGATATTGTAATGCTTGAGGATTTGTTTTCGGTCGTTAAAACAAGATTCAACGGGAATGACATAAAAAGTGAAGAAGTTAAAAAATCCAATATACCGTCTGACCTTATGAATAAATGCCCACGTTGTGGAAATGTTGAGTTTATGGAAGATTTCGAGAAGAACAGAAAAGTATGTTCTTCCTGCAACTACCATGCAAGACTTACGGCTTGGGAAAGACTCAATATGACTATTGATAAAGGCTCACTTGTTGAATTTGATAAGAACATGATGAGTAAGAACCCTATTGATTTTCCATTGTATGATGAAAAGCAGAAGAAGATAAGAGAAATAACAGATCTTAAGGATGCTGTTATCACAGGTGAAGCACTTATAAGAGGTTACAGGACTGTTATTGCTGTAATGGATTCAAATTACATGATGGCATCAATGGGTAGCGTTGTTGGTGAAAAAATCACAAGAGCTTTTGAATATGCAACAGAAAACGGACTCCCAGTTTTAATCTTCACAGCCTCAGGCGGAGCAAGAATGCAGGAGGGTATAGTTTCCCTTATGCAGATGGCTAAGACCTCCGGTGCTGTTGCAAGACATAGCGAGGCTGGACTTTTATACATTGCTGTTATGACTGACCCTACTACAGGCGGTGTTACAGCATCATTTGCTTCAATAGCAGATATTATCATTGCTGAGCCTAAGGTACTTATCGGCTTTGCAGGAAGACGAGTTATTGAAGGAACAATAAAGCAGAGGTTGCCCGATGACTTCCAGTCAGCAGAATTCATGCTCGAAAATGGCTTTGTTGACATGATTGTTGAGAGAAGAAGAATGAGAAGAACACTTACTCATCTTTTCAAACTCCATAATGTAAGGAGGGTTACACAATGAACAAGCTTTCAGCGTGTGAACGCCTCGATATTATAAGACACAAGGGACGTCCTACCGTCAATGACTATATCCCAATGCTTTTCGATGATTTTTTTGAAATGCACGGTGACAGACTTTTCGGTGAAGATGCGGCTATTATGTGCGGTGTTGCAAACTTCCGCGGAATTTCTGTAACAGTTCTTGCACAGGTTAAGGGAAGAAACCTTGATGAAAACAAAAAAACAAACTTTTCCATGCCACATCCAGAAGGCTATAGAAAAGCTTTAAGACTTGCAAAACAGGCTGAAAAATTTCACCGTCCGATTATCTGTTTTATTGATACTCCTGGTGCATTCTGCGGAGTAGAAGCTGAAAAGCGTGGACAGGGTGAGGCTATTGCTAAAAACCTTATGGAATTCATGATGCTTAAAACTCCTGTTATTTCAATCGTTCTTGGTGAAGGCGGAAGCGGCGGAGCGCTTGCACTCGGCGTATGTGATGAACTGGCTATGCTTGAGAATGCATTATATTCAGTAATTTCCCCACGTGGCTTTGCAAGTATCCTCTGGAAGGATGCTTCAAGAGAACGTGAAGCCTGCCAGATAATGAAAATCACAGCAGAAGATTTATTATCTTTAGGCGTTGCAGAAAAGATTATTGAGGAGCCGAACGGCGGTGCTCATAATGACCTAAATATGATGGTTGAGAACATAAGTGATTATATTTCTGACGCTTTGGAAAAAAAGATGAAAAAACCTATTGACGAACTGCTTAATGAACGATATACTAAGTTTAGAAAAATCGGCGAGTTTGAAGAATTTTCTTTATAAGCGATTATATAGAGAGCTTAGGCTCCATATAATATACAAAATTGTAAAAAGAAATGGAGGGAAAACAATATGGTATTTGATAAGGTTAAAGATATCATTGTTGACCAGCTTGATGTAGATGAAGATAAGGTTAAGATGGAAGCATCAATCTCAGAAGACCTTGGCGCAGATTCACTTGACATAGTTGATTTGGTAATGTCACTTGAAGAAGAATTTGACGTTGAAATTCCTGACGAGCAGGTTGAAAATGTTAAGACTGTAGGCGACATTGTTAAGTTTATTGAAGACAATATCTAACTTAATACGTAGGAACCCCTTCACTTTTGTGAAGGGGTTTTATATTTTTATTCTTGAATTTCTGCTTTGGTTTTCTTGCGGTTTAATATTTCTTTTATTACATAGCTTATCAGAATAACAGTCCACATTATCGTGAAGCAGAAAGAAGGGAAGTTATGATTAAGCTTGCCATTGGTTATTATTCCTTGTTTAACGAGCGATGAAGTATTCAGAAAAATAATTACTATCCAGCCTATAAAACATATCCTGATTGAATTTTTTGTTTCGCAACGTCTGAAATAGCAATCTTTAAAAATCATAAGGACTATGTCAATGGTTGCTGTTAGAATTATTCCGGTAAACATTAAATCACGAAGGCTTATGAATGATTCAAAGCAGTCACCAACTATTAAGAAAAAACCTATATAGCATAATAATACAAAATACATTACAGTAAAAATACTATGTCGCATTTGTTTCTGTCTTTCATCAAAACTGTCATTGTTCATAATTATACCTCCCAGAAAAGTTCGTTTAATGTTTTGCCGAGGACTCTGCATATTGCTATGCACAAATTGATAGTTGGGTTATAATCGCCGTTTTCAATAGCGTTAATGGTCTGCCTTGTAACGCCAACCATATCCGCAAGCTTTTGCTGTGATATATCGAGGGACGCTCGTGCTGATTTTAGTCGTAAGTTTTTTGCCATATCATTCACCTCAAAAGCA
>CALMXN010000171.1 GCA_937871145.1 uncultured Clostridia bacterium | reverse complement strand
GACCTTCTGATTCAGAATACGCAATGACTCTGAGTTTTTTGCACATATTATTATACCGCCTGTATTTCTGTCAAGGCGATTGCATAAAGACGGAGCAAAAGATAGCTCATTTTCGGGAATATACTCACCTTTTTCATAAAGATAATGCTTTATACGGTTAATAAGAGTATCAACTGTGTTTTCATCATCTTCGTGTACGACAAGACCATTTTTCTTATCTATTAATAGTATATTCTCATCCTCATAAATTATATTAAGATTAGTTGGTACTGATAAAAAATCAAGTTCTTTATTTTCGTCAAAGAATTCATCATTTATATAAAGTAAAAGAATGTCACCCTCATTAAGCTTTGTGGAGATTTCGCACTTCTTATTATTAAGCTTGATTCTTTTTGTACGCAGATATTTATACATCAATGACTTAGGAAGCTTTCTGACAGCTTTAGTCAGAAATTTATCAACACGTTGTCCCGAATCATTAGAGTTTATTATAAATTCTTTCATTTTATTCTCCTTGAAAATTTTCTTATGTTATTATAACATATTTTATTTTCAAAAACATCTTTTCAAATTAAAAATAATGTATTATAATATAAAAAGAATAAATGTTCTATTATTCATCAGGAGTTGACATCATGGGGACAATACACGACGGGCATCGACAAAGATTAAAACAGAGATTTGTCAAGGAAGGACTTACTTCTTTTGAATCGCACAACATACTCGAGTTGCTTTTGTTTTATGCATTGCCAAGACAGGATACGAATGTTATTGCACACGAACTTATTGATAACTTCAAGACCCTGACGGGTGTTTTTAATGCACCATATGAAGAACTTATTAAGGTAAAAGGGCTTGGAGAGAACGGTGCTACACTTATAAAACTTATTCCACAGCTTTTAAGTGCTTATACAGTTGAAACAAATGCAAATCAGCCTATGAATGACGTCAGGCGTATATGCAATTATTTTCACGGATTATATATAGGTGTGAAGACCGAAAAAATTCACGTCTGCTGTCTTGATGATAAGCTCAATATAATTTCCTGTGTTCTGATACAAGATGGTGGAGTTAATACTGTCCCTATTAATGTAAGAAAGATTGTTGAGGCAACATATCGTTCAAACTCATCAATGATAATACTTTCCCACAATCACCCGAACGGTATACCTATCCCTTCTGATGCAGATATTGAGGCAACACGAAAGCTTTATAAAATTCTTGACAGTGTGGGGATAAAACTGCTTGATCATATTGTAGCGAGCCCTAAAAGCGCTGTTTCTATGAAGGATGCCGGGTACTTTAATTTTTTTGAAATATAAAAAATCTGCCAGTAGTAACTGGCAGAAATCCAATGAGTTTTTATTTAAGTTGAGATTTAGCGTACACTAAAACTGCTAATACTACAGCACCCACAATAGCAAGAATGAGCCCGTTCCTCTTGATTTTTGAAATATTTTCTTCAGAAGATCTCATTTCTGGTTTTAGATTTAACTTTGGGAACAAGAACATAAATAAACCTATTAATGTAATTATACCGACCAGACAATACTCAATAATTTCTTCCATATATATGTCTCCTTTATAATGTCTATATTAATGAGCCTTTTCCCATATAGGTTGCTATAAGTATTATAGCTCCTAATATTCCCATAACAAGTCCGCCAAATCTGTATTTTGCCACAACTTTTGGTGACTCGCGAAGTTCCTTCTTAATGAGTTGCTTTGGGAAAACAAATAAAACAAATCCTAATAACGTAATAATTGCAATTGAACACGTACCCAAAAGGTCATACATCTTAATCGTCCCCTATTATTAAAGTCGTGAAGTTAAAAACTTCTTCATTAATGGTAATATTATTATTCATATTTGTCAATAGATATAATAAATAATTCAGTCCGCAGATACGGGGGTTTCTAATATGGACAGATTTCAGTTAGTATCAAAATATAAGCCAGCCGGTGACCAGCCAACAGCTATTGAGGAGCTTGTTGACGGTCTTAAAAAGGGCTACAAGGAGCAGACTCTCCTCGGTGTAACAGGCTCAGGCAAGACATTCACAATGGCAAATGTTATCGAACAGATAAACAAGCCGACACTGATACTTGCACACAACAAGATTCTTGCGGCACAGCTATGCTCTGAATTCAAGGAGTTCTTCCCTAACAATGCTGTTGAATATTTTGTTTCATACTACGACTATTACAGACCAGAGGCTTATATTCCGAGCACTGATGTTTTTATTGAAAAGGACAGCTCAATAAATGATGAGATTGATAAGCTCCGACATTCTGCTACTTCCTCTCTTGTAGAAAGAAAAGATGTTATCATTGTAGCGAGTGTTTCGTGTATATATTCTCTCGGCGACCCTGAATTTTACCGTTCACTCACATTGTCACTTAGAAAGGGTATGCAGATTTCACGAGATGAAGTCCTCGCAAAGCTTGTTACAATACAATATGAGAGGAACGACATAAACTTTGTTAGAAACAAATTCCGCGTTCGTGGTGATGTTGTTGAGGTATTCCCTTCTGATTCAACAGATAAAGCAATCAGAATTGAATTCTTCGGAGATGAGATTGACAGAATAAGTGAAATTCATGTTCTCACTGGTGAAATTCTTGCATCACTTTCATACGTAATGATTTTCCCTGCTACTCACTATGTTATTTCGAAAGACAAGCTTAGTGATGCTATCGCTGATATTGAGGCTGAGCTTGAAGAGCAAGTAAAATTCTTCACAGACAACGGACAGCTTATAGAAGCACAGCGTATTGCTCAAAGGACAAATTATGATATAGAAATGCTTCAGGAAATCGGTTTCTGCAGTGGTATTGAAAACTATTCAAGAGTTTTATCAAGGCGACCTGAAGGAAGTATTCCATATACATTGCTTGACCACTTCCCTGACGATTTTCTGCTTATTGTTGATGAATCGCACGTAAGTCTTCCACAGGTACGTGCAATGTATGCTGGGGACAGGACAAGAAAATCTACTCTTATAAATTATGGCTTCAGATTACCTTCTGCTTTTGACAACAGACCACTGATGTTTGATGAATTTTATGATAAAATAAATCAGGCTATTTTTGTCAGTGCTACTCCTGGACCTCTTGAAAAGGAAAAATCAGCACAGATTGTTGAGCAGGTTATTCGGCCAACAGGACTTGTTGATCCGCTTATTGAGGTTAAACCAACGCAGGGGCAGATTGAGGATCTTATTTCTGAAATCAATAAGACAATCGCCAAAGGTGAGCGAATACTTGTTACCACCCTTACAAAGAAAATGGCTGAAAACCTTACAACCTATCTTGACAACCTTGATATTAAGGTTCGATATATGCACCACGATATTGATACTATTGAAAGAATGGAAATCATCAGGGATTTACGTCTTGGTGAGTTTGATGTTCTTGTAGGAATCAATCTTCTCAGAGAAGGTCTTGACCTCCCTGAAGTATCGCTTGTTACCATTCTTGACGCTGATAAGGAAGGCTTCCTCAGAAGTGAATCTTCACTTATCCAGACAATAGGACGTGCTGCAAGAAACAGTGAAGGCAGGGTAATAATGTATGCTGACACCGTAACACGTTCAATGGAAAGTGCTATAAAAGAAACTGACAGACGTAGAAAACTACAGATGGATTATAATAAAGAGCACGGAATTGTTCCTAAGACAATTAAAAAGGATATCCGTAATGTTCTTGAAATTTCAACAAAGGAAAATGTTGATAAGGAAACAAAGAAGATCAAGAAAATGTCCCACGCCGAGAAGAATGCTCTTATTGATAAGTTAACTATTGAAATGAAGAATGCAGCAAAGATGCTTGAATTTGAGCACGCTGCATACCTCAGGGATAAAATTAATGAACTTAAGGGGCAATAAATATGACAGAAAATGAAATTGTGACAGCTATTGGGAAAGAAAAATATTCAGCGTGGCTTGAATACAGGAAAATGATTGAAAGCCTTTATAATATGGATATTCTTGAAGGTAACGGTGGCAAAAAGTGGGACTATGAGCTTAAATACAGGCGGGGTGGAAAAACACTTTGCTGTATGTATTTCAAGCAGGATGTCTTTGGGTTTATGATTATATTCGGCAGTGCTGAACGTGATAAGGTTGAGATTATCAGGGATACTTTGAGTAATAATATTATCACTCAGTATGATAATGCACAGACCTATCACGACGGCAAATGGGTAATGTTTGATATCTGTGACACAACAGATATTAAGGATATAGGAAAATTACTTTACATTAAAAGAAAGCCTAACAAGTAAAAGGAGCAAAAAATGCAAAGAAACGAAATAATAATTAAAGGAGCAAGAGAACATAATCTTAAAAATATTGATCTGACTATTCCAAGAGATAAGCTTATTGTTATGACTGGGTTGTCCGGTTCTGGGAAATCATCACTTGCTTTTGACACAATATATGCAGACGGACAGAGAAGATATATGGAGAGCTTGTCCTCATATGCAAGACAGTTCCTCGGACAAATGGAGAAACCTGAGGTTGACAGTATTGAAGGGCTTTCACCTGCTATATCAATTGATCAGAAAACCACATCAAAAAATCCGCGTTCTACTGTCGGAACAGTTACTGAAATTTACGACTACCTAAGATTGCTATATGCGAGAATAGGTATTCCTCACTGTCCTGTCTGCGGAAGAGAAATCAGACAGCAGACTGTTGACCAGATTGTTGACAAGATAATGGAGCTGCCTGAAGGCACGAAAATTCAGCTTCTTGCTCCTATCGTCAGGGGCCGTAAGGGTGAATACACAAAAGAAATCGAAAGCGCAAGGAAGTCAGGCTACGTCAGGATAAGAATTGACGGAGTGTCCTATGATCTTTCTGAAGCTATTAAAATTGACAAGAACAAAAAGCACACTATTGAAATAATCGTTGACCGTCTTGTTATTAAAGACGGTATAAAATCAAGACTTTCAGACAGTATTGAAACTGTTACTTCACTGACAAACGGGCTTGTTGGTGTTGATGTTATTGACGGTGAGGAAATGCTTTTCTCACAGAGTTATGCCTGCCCTGAACATAACATAAGCATTGAAGAGCTTACCCCAAGAATGTTCTCATTCAACAATCCTTTTGGTGCGTGTGAAAAATGTACCGGTCTTGGTGTATTCCAAAAAGTTGATCCTGACCTTGTTGTTCCAAACAAGGAATTATCAATAAAACAGGGTGCTATCAAGGCAATGGGCTGGAACTCACTGGATGACACTTCAATAGCAATGATGTATTATACTGCTGTTGCGAAAAAGTACAATATTTCACTTGAGGAGCCTGTCAAGAACCTTCCTCAAGAAGTAATAGACGTTTTCCTTTATGGTACAGGCAAAGAAAAGCTTGAGCTTGAGCGTTCAAAGGAGCTTGGTGGCGGAAAATTCATGGCAACCTTTGAGGGTGTATGCAACAACCTTGAAAGAAGGTATAAGGATACAACCAGTAACTATTCCCGTGATGAAATCATGGCAAATATGACTGAGGTAAAATGCCCGTCATGTCACGGTGAACGACTTAAAAAGGAAACTCTTGCTGTAACTGTCGGTAGTAAGAATATCAGCGAGCTCACACATCTTTCTGTTACTGAATGCCTTGAATTCTTTAAAAATATTGACCTAACTGAGAGAGAACATCTTATCGGTAGCAGAATTATCAAGGAAATCAATGAGAGACTCGGTTTCTTGCAGAGTGTCGGTCTTGAATACCTCACACTTTCACGTTCTGCTGGCACTTTATCAGGCGGTGAAAGTCAGCGTATAAGACTTGCTACACAGATTGGCTCCTCACTTGTGGGAGTTCTGTATATTCTTGATGAGCCGAGTATCGGTCTTCATCAGCGTGACAACGACAAGCTTATCGGGACTTTAAAAAGGCTTCGTGATATAGGAAATACTGTTATTGTTGTTGAACACGATGAGGATACAATGTATGCGGCTGACTATATTGTTGATATCGGACCTGGCGCCGGCATTCGCGGTGGTGAGGTTGTCTGTGCCGGAACTGTTGATGAAATAAAGGCTTGTGACGGCTCAATAACAGGACAGTACCTCAGCGGAAAGAGAAAAATTCCTGTTCCTTTAGAGAGAAGAAAAGGAAACGGAGAATTTCTTAAAGTAATCGGTGCTGCTGAAAATAATCTTAAGAATATTGATGTTGAAATTCCGCTTGGAACAATGACCTGTATCACAGGTGTTTCCGGAAGTGGTAAGAGCTCACTTGTAAACGAAATTATTTATAAGGAGCTTGCTGGAAAGCTCAATCGTGCAAAAATACGCCCAGGCAACTTCAAAGAAATGCTTGGTATCGAAAATCTTGATAAGGTCATCGACATTGACCAGTCCCCTATCGGAAGAACACCACGCTCAAACCCTGCAACCTACACAGGTGTGTTCACTGACATCCGTGATCTATTTGCAAACACAAATGATGCAAAAATCAAGGGTTACAGTTCAGGCAGATTTTCCTTTAACATTCGTGGTGGACGCTGTGAAGCTTGTGAGGGTGATGGTATTCTTAAGATCGAGATGCACTTCTTACCTGACATTTATGTTCCTTGTGAGGTTTGTAAAGGTGCACGCTACAACAGGGTAACTCTTGATATTAAATATAAAGGAAAGAGCATCTATGATGTTCTTGAAATGACTATTGAAGAAGGCTGTGAGTTCTTTAAGAATATCCCTAAAATATCAAGGAAGCTTGAAACATTAAAAGAAGTCGGACTTGGATATGTTAAAATAGGTCAGCCTGCTACTACGCTTTCAGGCGGTGAAGCACAAAGAGTCAAGCTTGCAACAGAGCTTGCAAAACGTTCAACCGGCAAGACAATCTATATCCTTGATGAACCTACAACAGGGCTTCATACCGCAGATGTACACAAGCTTATGGAGGTTTTGCAGAAACTTGCTGACAGTGGTAATACATTGCTGATAATTGAGCATAATCTTGATGTTATAAAGACAGCAGATTATATTATCGACCTTGGACCTGAGGGTGGAAACAACGGTGGACAGATTATCGCAACAGGAACTCCGGAAGAAATCATCAAGTGCAAGGACTCATATACAGGAATGTATCTAAAAAAATTATTAAAATAAAAAACAATGCCACTTTGCATAATCACAGAGTGGCTGTTTCTTGTTGTATTAAATTAATTTGACATTATATTTTAAATATGTTAAAATTTAGTATAATTGCTCAGCTTATATAGAAGTGAGGTGTAAGTATGGCTACATACTTAGTAGATTTTGAAAATGTCAACAGTGCAGGTTTAAATGGCGTTGAACAGCTTAACGATGCTGATATCGTTATCGTTTTTTATAGTGAACAGGCAAATACTCTGACTATTTCAATGCATAACAAGCTCAATCAATCAAAAGCAAAAATTAACTTTATTAAAATTGTTGGAAAAGGGCCTAACTGCCTTGATTTTCAGCTTTCTACTTATCTCGGCTATCTGATTAGTCAGAATAAAAGTGAAAGCTTTTATATTGTCAGCAAGGACAAGGGCTTTGAAAACACAACATTATTCTGGGAACAGCGTGGAACATGCGTTATGCAAGTAAATAACCTTTTAAAACAGTCTCCTAAATCAATCAGAAAGAAATTAGAAGAGCTTATTCCCCAATATGAAAATGATATAGACGTAATAGCTGAATTTATAGAAAAGTATAAAACAAAGCAAGGTTTCAACAATGCACTTATCAAACAGTTTGGCAGTGATAAAACGGGTTTAATATATAAAGCAGTGAAGACTTTGCTCTCTGATAAAAAGGGAAAATAAATATAAAGTAAACAGCCACTTTGCATAATAGCAGAGTGGCTGGTTTACGTTTTTATGTATTATTTTTACTTTACAGAAAATCTATGTTATTATTTTTAAGGTAAATTATAATAATTTATATTTTTAATAAA
>CALMXN010000170.1 GCA_937871145.1 uncultured Clostridia bacterium | reverse complement strand
TGGGCTCCTTCACTCATTTTTTCAGGCTTGTTTTCATACAAGTCTTTTCCGAGTTCAATATAGCCGTCATATATTTTAGCCTCTTCATACTCAACCTGCTGTTTTAATTTCCCAACATCATTGTTGGATTTTACTTTGTCCACGACATCTTTGCTTACGTTAGAAATCGCACCACCCATTTTGTCGAAAACGCCCATAAAAGCAACCTCCCTATAAAAATTAAAATAAATAACTTATTAACTATAATATATTATTTATTTAATTCATTGTCAAGGATTTATGACTATTTTATCGATGAATTCATCATATTTTATTAAAATTATTGCGAATAATTGTTAGCATTCTACAAATATTATTGCTGAGGTGATAATATGAAATCTTATAATGGCTATTCATTAGCAAATCTTACAGAAACCCAGATCGATATGGTTAACAATACTCAACAATCACTTGAGCAGAATTCTGAGGAAGATATTGTTCTTATTGCATATAAAAAAGACAAAAAATAAAGGTTGCATAAAGCAACCTTTTTATTTCTCTTTATAATCTCCTCTGTCTGAAACTATCTCATATCCTATGCTCCTCATTCTTCTTTTAAGGCATTCAATACATTCGGCAGCTTCCTCACCAGTACATATTTTATTATCATATAATGAGTACTTTTCTCTCACATTTACAGGGGACAGATTTGGCATAACGACGTTTGCTCCGGCGAGAATTCCATCCTCACGGCCTGTCGGCTTGATTGTGCCGAGTGAAGTTGTTGAAGGAATAAGAGAATTCGGGAACATTAATCTCAATATGCTTAATAGGTATGTAGTCAGTTCAGCAGTGCCTGAGCTGAAATCCTTGAACGGTGTATCCTTATGCGGGACAAACGGACCAATTCCAATCATCTGTGGTTCAAGCTTTTTTATAAAGAGCAAATCTTCAACAATATTCTTTGTTGTCTGATATGGTGAGCCAACCATAAAACCCGTCCCAACCTGATAACCGATTTCCTTTAAGTCAAAAAGGCATTGTTTTCGGTTTTTCAGTGACATATCTGACGGATGAAGCTTTGCATAATGCTCTTCGTTTGCAGTTTCGTGTCTTAAAAGGTATCTGTTTGCACCTGCATTGAAAAATCTTTGATAAACTTCCTTAGTTTTTTCACCAAGAGAAAGCGTTATTGCACAGTCAGGATATTTGTGCCTTATTGTATAAATAATATCTTCAACTTCATCATCATTGTGACCGCCAAGCTCACCGCCCTGTAAAACAAAGGTACGGAAGCCTAATTCATAGCCGTTTTCACAGCAGCTTAAAATGGTATCTTTATCAAGAAGATACCTTTGAGCATTTGTGTTGCTCTTTCGTATTCCGCAATAAAGGCAATCATTCTGACAGTAGCTTGAAACCTCAATAAGCCCACGGATGAAAACCTTATTACCAAAGCGGCTTTGAGAAACCTCACGAGCTTTTAAAGCAAGATAATCTGCTGACTGCTGTGTTCTGTTGTCAATTAAGTATAAAAGATCATCATCAGATAAGTTGCATGTTTTATAAAGCTTGTCAATAAGTCCAGTCATAAGGCCTCCAAATTCATATAATTTTAGTATGATTTAATTATATCAGAGAAAATCATATTGTCAATATTCTATAATTCTTTTGTCATTTTTATATGTTCAACGTGCTCGTCCATATAAACTTCACCGTTAGTATTATAATTCATTTTCTTATAAAAATCTGACGCTCTTACCTGTGCTGAAAGTGAAACACTTTTTCCGCCGAGCTTCTTGATTTCATTTTCACAGAACTCAACAATTTCCGAGCCAAGACCTTTTCCTCTGAATTCTTTAAGAACAGCAATTCTGCCAATATGGTATTCATTATTCCCGTCACGAAAAAATCTGGCACAGACTATCGGCTTG
>CALMXN010000169.1 GCA_937871145.1 uncultured Clostridia bacterium | reverse complement strand
CTGTCTTACAATCGGTGGAATACCAACTGTAAAGTGCAAGTCTGAGCAGCCAAGAACTCTTGCTTCATCTAACATTTTATTAATATCTATCATTTTATTACACCCCACACTTAAATACTATAAGTTACTCTTATAAGCTCATCTACGGTAGTCTGACCTTGCTCAACAAGCTCAGCAACATTATCACGGAGTATTTTAGTTCCGTTTTGTTTTGCAAGTTTCTGGATTTCAGGAGCCTTACCTCCGTTTGCAATAAGTGATGACATTTCAGGGGTACAGAGAAGAATTTCATGAATAGCGGTTCTTCCCTTATAACCTGTATTGTTACATTCCTTACATCCGCAGGCTTCGTATACAGGAACTGAATTTGTTATGCCAAGAAGTTCATTTTCAGCAACTGAAGACATTCTGTGTTTCTTGCATTTTGGGCAAAGTACTTTAACAAGACGCTGAGCAACAACACCAATAAGTGAAGATGCGACCATGTATGGTGCAACACCCATATCAACAAGACGTGTGATTGTTGAAGCAGCATCATTTGTATGCAAGGTTGAAAGAACCATATGTCCAGTGATAGCAGCTCTGATAGCGATCTCAGCAGTTTCCTGGTCACGCATCTCACCGATCATTACAATATCAGGGTCCTGACGGAGAATTGAACGAAGGGCTGCAGCAAATGTCATACCCGCTTTTGCATTAACCTGACACTGATTGATACCTTCAACATTCTTTTCGACTGGGTCTTCAACGGTAATTACGTTAACATTAGGTTTCGCAAGCTCACCAAGAGCAGCGTAAAGTGTTGTCGTTTTACCTGATCCGGTAGGCCCTGTTACAAGGAGAACTCCCTGTGGAACCTTCAGCATTTTTTCAAATAAAGTATAGTTATAATCATTCATACCAAGGTCTGTTATTTTTCTTACGCCAACATTACCAGTTGCAAGAATACGGATAACTACCTTTTCACCGTTAACGGTAGGAAGTGAAGATACACGGACATCAAGTGTTGAGTTATCAACGATCTGTGTAAAACGACCATCCTGCGGGACTCTCTTTTCAGCGATATTCATACCACTGATAATCTTGTATCTTGTTACGAGAGATGTATGTACTATGTTTGAAACCTGCATCAGCTCGACCATATCGCCATTTACACGAATACGAATTCTTGTAAAGGTTTTAAATGGTTCGATATGAATATCGGTAGCATCTGCTCTGAAAGCATTTTCTACTATTGTTGTAGCAAGCTTTACAATAGGTGCATTTTCAATTCTTTCGCCGTTCATATCGTCTGAGTTTGCAGATTCATCGTCAGCAAATTCCTTGTTGACGTTTTCAACGACACTATCAATATTCTGCATAGAATAAAGCTTACCAATTGCCTTGGTTATTGCTGTTTTAGTAGAAAGAATAGGAGTAACATCCATTCCTGAAATAACCTTTAAGTCTTCAAAAATGTAAAAATTGATAGGATCGTTTGTGGCAACAGTAAGTCTTCTTCCACTGATGCTTATAGCAATTACTGTGTACTTTCTTGCGATAGCTTCAGAAATTTTCTTTACTGCTTCGAGTGAAATAGGCGAAGATGCCAAATCAATATATGGTACATTGAGTCGTTCCGCCAATACCTTTGTAAAATCAATTTCAGATATGTAACCTAATTCAACTACAATATCACCGAACATTTTGCCTTTGGAACTTTGCTGGACACTTAATACCTTATTCAGCTGATCATTTGTAATGAGCTGCTTTTCAACAAGGTATTGACCAATAGGGACATTTCTCATAATTACCTCCTAAAAATTAAGGATCTACTTCTTGTTATAACCTAATAATTATGGTATAGTAATACTAACATGAAAGGGGGGACACACTATGCCAATTTATATTATACAATATATTCTTGTGCTGATTTTAGGCATTTTTGTCGGAAGCTTTTTAAATGTTTGCATTTATCGCTTGCCTTCCGACCAGTCAATCGTAACGCACGCATCTCATTGTATGAAATGCGGAACGAAAATAAAAAAATATGATCTCATTCCTGTTTTCAGCTGGATAATTCTTCGTGGCAAATGCAGAGCCTGTCACGAAAAGTTCTCAATAAGATATCCTGTCATAGAACTTATGAACGGACTGCTCTGGATACTCGCAATATGGAGATTTAACCTAACTGTAAAAGGAATACTTGTCTGTCTTTTATTCTCAGCACTTATTGTAGTTTTCTTTATGGATTGGGACACACAGCTTATAAACACCGGTGTCTGTGTATTTATTGCTCTGCTTGGTGCCGCAAATATTATTAACGATGACTTTAAGTTTAAAACCTATCTGATCGGCGCTTTAATAGTAAGCATACCACTTCTTTTAATTGCTGTTATCTCAAGAGAACAGGCAATGGGAATAGGAGATGCATACTTAATGGCTGCCGGCGGACTTTTCCTGGGAATAAAACCTGTTGCTGTTGCTATTTTCATTGGGCTTATTGTCGGTTCAATCATAGGCATGATACTAAAGTATATTACAAAATCAAGCAAATTTGCATTTGGCCCGTATCTATCATTGGGAATTGCAGTAGGTGCCTTATACGGAACCGAACTGTTCAATGCATACCTTAAGCTTGTCGGACTTAAATAACAATTCAAATGGGCAATAAAAAGCAGTCATATATATGGCTGCTTTTTTATTGCAGATTTTATTTATATATAATAACCGTATAATAATTGCTGTTTCCGGTAACAAATGAAGCAAAATTCAAGCCATCTATTGTCGGGGTTGAAACAGGATCCTTAATAACATTTGATTTTAATTTAAGATTCTTGAAAATAACGGTTTCAGATGTTTTTAAAGGATCAACTTTATCATCCTTATGATTAATCCTGTACATTTCTATCTGAGTATCAAGATTGTATCCCGCGGCATCAAGATTAATAAAAGCTTTGTACTTTCCTAAAACATGATCCGGAATCATTTTCTTTTCCGGTGTCATTACATCAAGATTGTCTTTTAAATAGACAGTGCTGCTTTTCCTGCCTCTTGAGTCAAACGTTGTTTTTACACAGATTACCTTATAGTCAATGAACTTATCATTAGTACGGGTCGGGTAATCACTTGTGTTATTAATATAAACTATATCTGTTGCAAAACGGAGTCGTTCATTGATCCCTTTGGAAAGCATTCGGCTTGCATCCTGCTCCTGCTGCAGATTTGATGTCGAATAAAACATCTTATTTGATGGAAGCACCAAAGCCAGCGCTCCAGTAAGAACCATCGATGAAATTGCCAAGGCAACCAAAATCTCAAGAAGAGTAAATCCTCTTAAGTTCTTTTTGATTTTTTTCACATTGTTCACCTCAATCTCTGATTCTAGTCAAAATACTTATAGTTTGAATAGTCGTCAGTTGTTCCAGTATCGTGCTTGTTGATATTATAATCAAAAGTATCCCCACCCTCCATAGGTATTGAAAAAGGTGAAGTAGTTGTATTTCTAATTGAAGCAGGATCTTCTAATTCAACAGCCTTACCCTGCTCTTGCATCTGCTTGTTCATCTTAAAGTTCTGTTTATTCATTCTTGTAGTTGTGCAAACCATTGTAGCAAGAAGAAGCGACATTATTGCAAAAATAGTCATTGCAACAAGAACTTCGCAAAGAGTTACTCCCTTTTTATTAAGTTTTTTATTTTTCATAATATCTCCCCCTTTTATTGCCTGATGTACGTGTCAATTGTCCAGTTTTCCGGTTCATCATCAACAACTGGCGGATTATTAATACCATGCATACCATCCTTCAATGGTATTAGATACAGAATACCAGCCTCATTATCCATATTAACGCTATGGCATACTATTGCACCAATAACCTGAGGCTTACCCGAATATCTTGTAACACCATTTATCGAATATGATGCCGTTAAATATCCTGAATCATTACAAGTAACCTTCGCTTTTGGACCATAAATATATGCTTCTGTTGTTGAATTCCAGCTAATTATTTCCGAATTACTTCCCAGTAACCAATACACTGGTTGGCCTTTTGTAATAGGAACTACATCGTTTTCGTCCTTACCAACCTGGAAAACAACATTATGATTCAGTTTGTCAGCGGTTTCATCGGTTAATATACTTGTCTGGTTTACTTGTATCGTTTTCCCCGTTGGCAGATAGAAGTAGACAGGCGTTTCAGGATATTCTGAATCTTTCTTTATAACTATTTTACAGCCATCAAACTTAGATACATTCAACTTTAACCATATTACTTGATCTCTAACGTTAATAGTAATTGTTTTTCCACTTATTGTATTGCCATTTAACGTCCCTGTATTATTAATAACCAATCCATCCCGATTGGCATTATATATTTGCTGATTAAAGTTAACGCTGTTTGCGCTGACGTAAGCTTCTGAATCTATTTCATACGGCTTAAATATTTTATCAGGGTCATCTATAGGTGGCTTTGGTTTTGAAGCAAGCAACGGTCTGTCATGAGACTCATCCCATGTATCTCCACCTACAATAGAATGAACTTCGCCTTGAACATTAGTACCATATCCACCAGAATATGACCAACAATAAACATTACCTTCCACTTTAATTTGATTTAATTTACAGCTTCCTGCAACAATAAGGTTACCTTTTATTGTTGCATCGCCATATGAACCTATTTCAATATCACCGTCAATGTAAACATCACCATATATTGTTGACCCACCAATATTTATTGAAGGGCTGCTGATGACTCTACCTGCAGAGTCCTTAACTTTATATAAATTTAGATTACCGTATATTTTTGCAATACTGTTTAATTCAACATGTGTACAATGGATATCTAGGTATTTGCTGCTACTGCCAACGGTTGCGTTCACTGGAACGTACAACTTATTGCAATTGATAAAAGCTTTTCTAACTGTACTTGGATAACTCATCCTAACAGTTGGATTCTTAACGGAAAATTCCTTTGGCGTCTGGATACTGAAAACATCAGGATTCGAAGATTCTATTAAAGATGAATCACTATTAAATTCAATATCTCCCGTTGAATAAATGTTTCCAAAAGTCTTTGAATAGTTTGTAGATTGATATGTACCCCCACTACTTGGAAACTTGGAAATAATATCTCCCGTTGCAAAAAAGCTATTAGAGAACTTAACACCATCCAATGTAACTGATGCTGCACTAAAAATAGGTGTCTGGGTCGTGCCATCACTATTCAATAAAACCGATGAATAGGCTTTACGTCCATCAAAGGTTCCTTCAACCTTAACCAATAATTTCCCATCTGTCTGTTTGGTAATATAATACTTTACTGTGGAGTTGTTACCTATTTCTATCTCTTCAGATTCCTTAGATGAACTAACGTTAGTCAAAAATTCCTTAAGAGAATCATCTACGGCAGTATTGCTTACAAAAACATTTAGTGCTGAATTTGCATAGTAATACGCCTGGCTACTACAGTACTTGGTATAAGTCTGTCTTCGTGCAGCAGTTGCTACTGAAACCGTTGCAGTAACAATAATAATTAAAACAGAAAAAATCCCTACAACCATAACAAGCGTAGCGCCCTTTTGATTTTTCTTACCAAAAGCCCTTACTTTTTTCATGTTAATACCTCTCTGTCAAATATTATTTCTCGGTTTTGATATCTACCGGCTGCAGAAAGTATACAGTCATTTTAATATCAGCTTCAACTATGTTTTTCGTTGCGTCTTTTACAGTCATTTTATACTCGTTGATAACAACACTCATTTGTTCCTTTGCACATAAACCTGCAAAAAACTTATTAAGATCAAGTATGTTACCCGTTACCTTCAGCTCAACTGAAACAGCTGGAAGTGAAGTTATGCCTTTTTCTTTACCATCTGATTTTTTGTTATCAGGTTTTTTGTTTGAGCCAACCGTATTTGCATTTGATGATACTGGTTCATCTTCTTTATTCGATGCAGAACCATCAGGGTCAGTAACATCAAATGTTCCGCCTAATGGGTACTGCAAATGTAAAGGTGTGAATGAATAACCTGATAAGTCAATAACATCAGGATCACTGAAAGTCATCTTTGTAAATGTCAGTTTATTTTTATCAAGCATTTTCTGAATAAATCTATCAACATTGAAATTCGGCGTATGTTTGAGGAATGTGTTTGAAGCTGTCGAACACTTTTCTTCATAATCTGTTATATCCTTTTTAACTTTTGTGAGTCTTCTTACATCTCTGTTTACACTGTCAAGGTTATTCTGAACAGAAGTACGCGCAGCCTTGCTCTTGTCGATATTTCCCATATTTGGCTTTATTGCTATAATATAAGCCAGAAAACCAGTAACAAGAATAACAAGAAGTGTAAGAAGGATCTTATCTCTATATGCTAATTTCATTTGGTTTCACCTGCTTCCTCTGCATTTGTTGGCGCATTCTTAAGACATATTGTTACTTCAAATTCCCATTCCTTATCCGTTGGTCTTCCAGGATCAATACCATAATATAATACCTGCGCAAACTTTCCGCATTTATGAAGATTTTCTACCATGGTAGCTGGATAATTCTTATCTGAGGCAATAAATTTTATGTGCAATTCACCTGGTTTATACACAATTTCGCCAATTTTTGCCTTGCCATTCAATTGCTTTATAATTTCGTCAAAAACATCCTGAGTCAATACTTTATTTGAGGCAAGAGTCTGATTTGCTATGTCAACACCCCCGTAATATGTCTTAAGCTTGTTGAAATAAACATCAGCTGAAGCTAATTCTTT
>CALMXN010000168.1 GCA_937871145.1 uncultured Clostridia bacterium | reverse complement strand
CGACGCTCTTCCGATCTGTTAATGCACGCTATAAATTCATCTCCGCCATATCTTCCTGCAAAGCCACAATTTCTTACCTGAGCTTTTAGTGTGTCACTGATATACTTAAGGACTTCATCACCACAAGCATGGCTATAAGTATCGTTATATCTCTTAAAGTCGTCAATATCAATAAATATTACAGAGCTGACCTGTTTTCTGACTTTTGAAAGAACAAACTCATTAGCAAGTCGTTTTTTGAAGGTTTCACGATTGAATAATCCTGTAAGGCAATCGTATTCAGCACGCTGGATTAAAGCTTTTTCGCTGAGCTTTGCATTATCAATATCAACCATAACACCAATAATCTTATACTGTCTGTCTTCATTATCATATAACATCTGGGCTTTTAAAAGGAACCAGACATAGCTGCCGTAAATGGTCTTGAACCTGAATTCGCCCTGTGCTGTTGATTTTTTCGAAAAAGCGTAATCCAGAGCATCATGATAACGCTGTACATCTTCAGAATGAAGCTGTGCATGTGTAAAGAAGCTGTCCTCATATCTATCGGTCTTTGGTCTGTAGCCAAACATCTTATTATAATTCTTGCTGAATGTGACAAAGTCTTTTCTGAAATTATATTCAAATACTATATTGTTGTTCATCTCATTAATAAGACGATATCTTTCTTCACTTTCACTGATATCATTGAGCAGATCATTAAAGGATTTAGCTATTGTCCCGAATTCATTTTCTGCATCAATATTAAATCTTACAAAATTATTACCGTGCTGTTTTTTGCTCAGCGTCTGCATTATAGTAAAAACCGGCTTTGAAAAACGGGAGGCAAATATAATAGCAGTTGTTATGATTATTACAGTAAACACTATCAGCAACAGAAACAGATTGGAATTTATATTATTTGAAGCTTCAATTGAAGTCTTATTACTAACGGATACTATAGCACAGTTTATAGAAGACATCGGTTTTATACAGGCAATCTTTCTTTGTCCGTCAGCCTTAAAGCTTTTTATAACAGAGGATTTATTATTATCAAGTGCCTGCGTGATTTTTGGTCTGATATAATTACATTTGATATTTGTTTGATAGTTGAAAATTTCTGTAAATGGGAATTCAACCATATTTCCAGAAAAATCAATAAGACTTATGTTTGTTGATTCATAAGCATTATTTGTCCTTAACAATGTCTGAATTTCAGAAGTATCACAGATAAATATAAGCTTTCCTATGTAAACTTTTGCTTCATCATATAATTCAGTAACATAAGCAAAAGCGGGGAAATTATTTACTGCTTGTTCAGTCATAAAAAATTCTGAAAAGCCATCCTTGACTTTTATATCATTACCAAGCCTTTTTGCTATGCCATTTTCAAACTGGGTTGAAGAAAAAACCAAGGAGCCTTTATTGTTAAGAAGTATAATGTTTTTAATATTATCATTACTGTCAATTGCGGTTTCTGAAGTCAGTTTAAATAAATCAAGATTGTTAGTTAATGCGGAATCATCTGATTTCCCTTTAGAATAATTGGAGTTAGCCGAAGCAAATTTTATTGTAACGGTTTCTTTTGCGAGTTCATCAGCATTATTCTGAACTTTTTTCATCACAGAAGTAATGACATTGCTTTTTTGAGATACAGATGTTGAAATAAACTTTGTTGCATTTTTTGTCTTCATATCAGATATTGAAATTGTCTGGAAAAGCCATAAGAAAAACATAGGGATAAGTGATAACATAAGTATAAATGTTATCAGTGATTTTTTAATTCGCATACTCATCCCTCCCTTTTCTTAATTATACTATATATATTCTAGTATTTCAATCTTCCAATCTATATTTTAATGTTTTTACTAATTAAAGAATTTTGTAATTCATTACATATGTTTCATAAATTTTTATTAGTTTATCTTAAATTATAGGTTGAATAATAAATCCGAATATGTTGGGAACGGCCAGAGCTTTTCAGCAATATTGGATTCAAGCTCATCAGCAATTCTTCTTACTTCATTCATACAAGGAATTACTGCATCCCGGAAATATGCTGCAGAATCAATATTGAGAATTGAGCTCTTGTTTGCAAGCTTGTTTTCAAGCTTCTCAATTTCTTCATCAAAATCATTAATAAGCTCTGAAAGTTTGTTTACAAGATTATTCTCAGCATGAGCATTTATGCCAATCTGCTTTTTAGCAATAATACTGTCACAAAGCTGTTTTGAATACTCAATAGCAACAGGAAGTATCTGTCTTTTTGCAACATGAGCCATTGTCTGTGCTTCAATATTGACTGTCTTAATATATTCTTCTATAAGAATTTCACAACGTGAACGGATTTCTATTTCAGAAAATACATTGTGCTTTGTGAGAAGGTCAATGTTTTTCTTATCAACATAACGAGGAAAAACATCAACAGCTGTTTTATAGTTTGAAAGTCCTCTTTTTTCAGCTTCAATAAGCCAATCTTCTGAATAGTTGTTTCCATTAAAGATAACCTGTTTGTTGCTTGCAACTGTTTCAACAAGAAGCTTATTAAGTTCTTCAGCGAAATTTTCCTTGCCTTCAAGTCTGTCAGCAAACTGTCTTAACTCTTCTGCTACTATTGTGTTGAGCATAATGTTAGGGCAGGAAATTGACATAGAAGAGCCAACCATTCTGAATTCAAATTTGTTTCCAGTGAAAGCGAATGGAGATGTACGGTTTCTGTCTGTTGTATCCTTAGGGAATGTTGGAAGAGTCTTTACGCCAAGCTCAAAGTGCTTGTTGTTGTCAGTTTTAACAAGCTCACCTGTTGCAAGAGCATCAAGTATTGCTGAAAGCTCATCACCGATAAATACTGACACAATTGCTGGAGGTGCTTCAAATCCGCCCAATCTGTGATCATTGCCTGCACTTGCTACTGATAATCTCAATAAATCAGCGTGTTCATTAACGCCCTTGATAACAGCACAAAGGAATGTTAAGAACTGAATGTTCTGCTGTGGGGATTTACCTGGCTCGAGAAGGTTAATTCCGTCATCTGTTGAAAGTGACCAGTTATTATGCTTTCCTGAACCGTTTACACCCTCAAAAGGTTTTTCATTAAGCATACAATACAAGCCGTGCTTCAAAGCTGTTTTCTTCATAACTTCCATAGTAAGCTGGTTATGGTCAACTGCAATATTTGAAGTTTCAAAAACCGGTGCAAGCTCGTGCTGTGCTGGTGCGGCTTCATTATGCTTTGTTTTTGAAGGAATTCCAAGCTTCCAGAGCTCATTGTCAAGATCCTTCATATAAGCTGATACTCTATCCTTCAGGGTACCAAAATAGTGATCGTCCATTTCCTGTCCCTTAGGAGCATTTGCGCCAAAAAGAGTTCTGCCACTGAAGATTATATCTTTTCTCTGATCATATAGCTTTTTATCAATAAGGAAGTATTCCTGCTCTGCACCAACTGTTGTTGCAACATAGTTTGTTGTTGTGTTACCAAACAATCTAAGAATTCTCATAGCCTGCTTGTTTACAGCTTCCATAGAACGCAGAAGTGGTGTCTTCTTGTCAAGCGACTCACCTGAATATGAGCAGAATGCTGTCGGGATACATAATGTTCCGTCTTTTACGAATGCATATGATGTAGGATCCCATGTTGTATATCCTCTTGCTTCAAAAGTTGCACGAAGTCCGCCTGATGGGAATG
>CALMXN010000167.1 GCA_937871145.1 uncultured Clostridia bacterium | reverse complement strand
CACTTGTTGTTATTTTCGCAAATATAAAAATAATGCCAACAATTTTTTCAAATATTTTTAAAGAGGCGCTTGGGATCGGCGCTGTTGCTGGTGGAATTACAGGGACAGTTGTTAAAAATGCAATTTCAATGGGAGTAAAAAGAGGTGTATTCTCCAACGAAGCGGGTCTTGGTAGTTCTGTTGCTGTACATTCTGTTGCGGATGTGAAAGAACCCGTCATTCAGGGAATGTGGGGGATAGTTGAAGTTTTTGTTGATACGATAGTTGTTTGTACGTTAACGGCGCTTGTTATACTTTCGGGTGGAGCATTAGAAAATGCAAGTACAACAGGTCTTGACGGAGCACCACTTGTTATTGAATCCTTCAAGCAGGTTATGGGTGGATTTGCAAGTCATCTTGTAACATTTTTTATCGTAGTATTTGCATTTGCCACAATAATAGGGTGGGAGTATATTGGCGAAAAGGCAATGGAATACATATTCGGCACTAAATCAATTATCATATACAGAGTGTTATTTGCAGTACTTGTATACTTCGGCGCAAATATGCAAATGAAGCTTGTGTGGGATATATCCGATACATTTAACGGACTAATGGCAATACCGAATCTTATTGCACTTGCATTCCTCTCGCCAATTGTCATAAAGGTCACAAAAAATTATATGCAAAGAAAAAGCAAAAAGCAACGGGTTGCGCCAATGCTTTCTGCTCATAAGGACTCGAAATAACAAATTGTATAATTTCCGATATATATTACAATATGAATATTAATCGATAGGGATATTAAGGCGTCTTGCCATAATTTCAGGGTTTGTTGAGAATTCAACAGCAGTATTTGGAGTTATCTTACCCTCATTAACAAGGCGGATAATGTCACTGTCCATAGTCTGCATTCCCTCAGATGACTGAATAACAGTATCAATCTGATGAGTTTTACACTCACGGATCATAGTTTTTATCGCACTGTTGACGAGCATGATTTCAAAAGCAGGGATTAATGTTCCGTCGGTGCTTGGGAGAAGCTGTTGTGAAACTACAGCCTGAAGCACCATAGAAAGCTGAACTCTGATCTGGTGCTGTTGGTTTGGTGGGAAGACGTCGATAATTCTGTCAATCGTGTTGGCCGCACCTGTTGTGTGAAGGGTTGAAAGAATAAGCTGACCGGTTTCTGCAGCAGTCATCGCTGTTGTTATAGTTTCATAGTCACGCATTTCACCAAGTAGAATTACATTTGGTGATTGACGAAGAGCGGCACGAAGAGCGTTTATATAATTTTTTGTATCGATATTGATTTCACGCTGACTGATAAAGCTCTTTTTATGCTTGTGCAAAAATTCAATAGGGTCTTCAATAGTGATGATATGACAGCTTCGTGTTGAATTGATAGTGTCAATCATACAGGAAAGTGTTGTTGACTTACCACTTCCGGCAGCACCTGTTATAAGGACAATACCCTTTGAAAGATTGCTTAAGTTAATTACGCTTTCAGGAATATTAAGCTGTCTGTAATCAGGGAGGTCAAACATAACATAACGAAGAACAACAGCAAGAGAGCCACGCTGACGATAAACGTTTGCTCTGAATCGGCCGGTACCTGGTACAGAGAATGAAAAGTCAAGCTCACCACTGTTCCTGATTTCTTCAGAAGCATCAAAGCTTGCAAGTGAAAAAATATCATTAACATAGCTTTGGACAGTTATTGGGGAGAAGATTTCAGAATTTTGTGTAACGATTTGTCCTGCAATTCTATAACCAAGATGAGCACCTGATATAAAGAAAATGTCAGATGCTTTTTTATTTATTGCGTCAGTTAGTATTTCGTGTAGATCCATATAAATCTCCTTTAAATAATCAGAAAGTTCCGTCCCATATGTTGTCGCCGTCATCAAATTCCTTTTCGGTAGAGGATGTGTTCCACTTAACAATATTGTACCTGTAAGTGGAAGGGTTAGCCGGAACGCTTAGTTCAATATTCAGATATGTATCTTTTAAAACAGGAACAGAATAGCTTACATTATAGTTATTGCCATTAAATTTTACCTTTACACCGTCAATAGAAGAAAGTCCGCTTACTTCACTGCCATAATCGAAGTTTGTCTGAGCTTTTGCAAGCTTATCGTCGATTTTGGAAAGAGTCTGGTTAGCTTTAAACTCAGCATCACCGAAGGCGGTGTAATACTCCTTTGACTTGTTGGCAAGCCTCAGGCTTGATCTTGCAGAAGAGAATGAAAGAAGGGAAAATGTCGTCAGGCAAAGCACTACAAAAATCATTATGATAGATGAAGCCCCGACGCCAAAGTCGGTAATTTTTTTATTCATGTAACCCCGCCTCCCCTGAAAGATACTTTGAGGATGTGGTTGAGAAAA
The DNA here is from genome assembly GCA_937871145.1 of uncultured Clostridia bacterium. Lineage (GTDB taxonomy): Bacteria > Bacillota > Clostridia > Oscillospirales > Ruminococcaceae > SZUA-444. Next base: position 3,811 of record CALMXN010000167.1, on the reverse strand, counting down.
GAAGTTCGCTTTTATTATAAATTTCGATTTTTGCAGATTTTATAATACCAGAGTCAGTTTTTTCTGTTGCTGGAGTGATTATTACAGAATAGAAAATATCCTTGTCGGCAGATTCCCACTTTTTATTAAAGGTAGCAGTGTAAGCATTTGTGGTTTCTTCAATGGACTTCGTATCGCCGAAAACAGTAGAGAAAGTTCCCTTAACATCACCCTTTGAGGAAAAAACTTCGCTCAGATTCTGTCCTTTAGTGATTGCAGAATTAATTTTATCTGCTTGGTTGTTGCTTGTATATGCCTTGCCGAAAATCTGTACAAGAATTGCGCAGGCTATTGAGAAGAAGAAGACAACCAGAATAATTTCAATAAAAAAACTGCTTATATGTTTTGCTGAGGATTTCTGTTTCATTTTAAGCATATCAGCGGACCTCCTCAGGCTTTGCGCATCGCAGATATACAACAGTAGAAATTTTTTCATTCCTTGCGTTGTCGGCGTGAAGTGCAATAGCATTATTATTTAAAATATCAAAGGAGAAGTTGTTGACTTTCATAAGTTTTTCACCGTTTCCAGGCTGGAAGTCAAAATCCTTTGAAGCATAAAGTTCATACAGATAGCCATTGTGATAATATATAAGTGTATTGTAAATTTCATTGTCAGATGACTGTGTTAATGAAATACATTTTACTCCGTTTATTGTTTCAACCTTAATTCCGTTTGTCATATCATAGGAATGAAGCTTCGTTGAAACATATCTGAGGGAAGTATTAGCATTGAAGTTGTCATTATTGTCACCTAAAAGCCCTTTGTAGTTTGAAGCGGAAATGGAAATAAGGAGCAAAGAGCATATAGCAAACAGTAAAAACAGAGAGAGTGTACATAATATCTGGATTACTGTACGGCTTCTTTTGCTTTTCTGCATATTATCCATCCTTTCGGTGAAATGTTAGTTGCGGAGAAATACCTTTATATCAGGCATAATGTTTGAGGCAAAAATATCATAGTGGACAAGGTATTTGTCATCGTTTATTATCAGTCCATAATTGTCCTTAAGATATTGAATATCGGGAGGGAACTGCCCTTCGGTTGAATAACACAGGACAACACTTTTCTGTATTGAAGCTTTTGTCTGGCTAAGCTGTTCTTCGCTGTTTGCGGATTTTATATCACCAAAGGCAAATGAAAAACACACAAGGATAAGTATAAAGAAAAGCACCATTGAAAGAGCTTCGATTAAATTGAGCTTTTTTCTTTTTCGATAGACTAGATTTTTCATTAATAATCCACCCCTTTATCCGATTGAGGACATAATGCCCATCAAAGGAAGAAGAACTGAAATAAGGATAACACCGATAACAACAGTAAGTACTCCGACAAGTAATGGCTCAATGAAGGAAACAAGATTGTCGAGCGAGTCATTAACCTCGTTATCGTATTTGTCAGCAATCTGATTCCACACATCGTCAAGCATACCTGACTTGTATGAAATTCTTATCATCTGTGAATATATTGGTGGGAAAAGATCTGATTCTGTAATTGCTTTTGCAAAGGATTCATTCTTATCAAGCTTTTCCTCACAGGTTGTGATTTTTGCTTTTATGCGTGGATTTGTTACAACATTCTTACCGAGCGAAAGTGCTTCGTTGTTGTCAAAGCCACTTGAGAGCATAAGGCTCATTGCTGAGCTGAAGCGTGCGATTGAAATTTTTTCTGAAAGTCCTCTAAAGTAAAAAACTCTTGAGAAAAGCTTTATCAGCAGAGCTTTTCCTTTTATTGAAAAAGACATAACGAACATTGCAAGAATGAGAAGTAAAATTGCGCCGATTATTATAAGAACTATAACACCAGCCTGTGTTGCAAACTGAATTGCGGTTGAGGATGCATTGTTGAGCTGTGAGCTTATCTGAACAAAAACATCCTTGAATATAGGAAGTATTTTTATCAGAAGTACAGAAACAACAGCTGACATCAGCAATAAAAGCAACAGCGGGTGCATAATAGCGTTCTTGATAGATGTTCTTAGATTAGCTTCCTGCATATAATGAGCGGATAAGCCTTCAAGAACACTTTCAAGATGTCCGCTTGCCTCACCGATTTTTATCATGGAAACAAGATAATCAGGGAAAGCGTGAGTTTCCTCAAGAGAAACATAAAGCTGCTTCTGGTCATTGATTGACGCAGATATCTTTGAGATAAGCGCAGCAGAAAGAGGATCTTTTGTATCGTCCATCATCATAACAAGACCATCATTCAGATTAATGCCCGACTTCATAATAAGGGTAAGCTGTGTGCAGAAATACGCAAGCTCTTCTTTGCTGAGCGGTTTGAATGTCTCATTCTTTTTCATATGTATGCTCCTTTAAAAAACTTGATAAACCTTATAGTAACTTGTGTTTGTGAAATTAGCTGTAACAGAACTCTTGTTTGAGGCACCCGAATAGAATGTAGCATCAAGAGTGTTAAAGCCTGTTCTTGCTTTGTATTCTACAGTAATCCAACCGACATTTTTAAGGTAAACCTGATTCCATGCGTGATATAATCCGTTTGACCCTACATAGCCTTTTACAAGCTTTGTTGGAATTCCCTGTGCACGGCACATTGCCGCAAAAAGCGAAGCATAGTCATAGCAGATGCCTTTTTTTGTGCTTAAAACCTCATCAGGGTTTGGGCAATAGTTTTTTACTGAACCGCTGATGATTGCATTGGCTTCCGCAGTGTCATATCTGATATTCGAGGTGACATATTTGAAGATTGCGCTGACTTTCTGGACATCAGTGCTTTTCCCCGCACAGAGCTGTGCTGATTTATAAACACAGGATGAACCCTGTGAGAAATTGACCTGCTGATTCGGATACAGGAACGGAGAAAGTGAGTTTGAAATACTTGCGCTGACGCTTTTCTGCAAGGCTAAAGAATATGATGTTCCAGAAATATTTTCATAAATTCCGATTGTATATGTACCACTTCCGAGTGTAAGCGGGAGAACTACAGTTGTTCCTTTTGTTTTAATTGCATACTGATATTTTTCGCCGTCCTTCTGGACAAGAACCATTACCAATGATTTTCCGCCGTAATATTTAACAGTAATATAGCCTTGTGATTTGTTTGAAGCATCTACAGTAGCAACTGAACAGGTGTAAACCTCACGTCCTGGGCTTGTCGCAACATAAACATTTGGAATAACAACACGGGGAGGAGCTGTCGTGGTTGCTGGTTTTGTTGTACCAGATGGTTCTCTTGTAGTAGTAGGATCGTTATCGTTTCCGTTGTTTGTGGTGGTTGTTGAACCTGACGAGGAACCTTCGTCGCTTGAGGCGGTTGTATCGGTTGTATCTGACGGGTTGTCTGTTACTGTTGTGCCTGAAGCTTTATTGCCAGTTGTGGTTGTGGTTGTGTTTTCTGTCGAAGCGCCTGATGAAGGGGATGCGGTTGTGACAGAAGAAGAGTCAAGCGTTCCGCTGCAGCTTGACATAATACAGACTGAAATTATTAATATTATTATATATAAGCGATTTTTCAAAAAATCACCACCATTCATATGATATACTATTATTATAGCAAAATATAGTAAATAGTCAATGAATTTAGTAATTTTTGTCATGCCAAGAGCATAAAAATATAAAAGAAATATTTACATATTCCTTTTTATATAGTATAATAACAAAAAAGAAAGGCGGAATGATTATGGAAAAAGATATCGTTGAAACAAGAGAGTCTGAAAAGAAGTCTGCCCTTAAGGTAATTGCGGCTCTTGTTCTGGTTGTTGCATCAGCCGGATACATTGTATATAGAATTGTGAGCGAAAGAGCACACAAC
>CALMXN010000166.1 GCA_937871145.1 uncultured Clostridia bacterium | reverse complement strand
AATTGAAAACTACGATTTATCAAACCTTAAATATACTACAATCGCTGGTGAAGCTTTGAACCCTGAAGTGTTCAATAAATTCTATCAATATACAGGTCTTAAGTTAATGGAAGGCTTCGGTCAGACTGAAACTGTCCTTGTTGTTGCCAACCTTCCTGGAATGGAACCTAAACCAGGTTCAATGGGCAAACCAACACCATTATTTAATGTTGATATCGTTGATGAGAATAATAATTCTGTATCAGTCGGTGAAGTTGGAGAAATCGTAATCAGAACACACGGCAAATCACAGAAGGGTATGTTCAAATGCTATTACAATAATCCTGAAGCAACAGACAAGGCATGGAACAATGATGTTTATCATACTGGTGATACAGCTTGGAGAGATGAAGACGGCTATTACTGGTATGTCGGAAGAACAGATGACCTTATCAAAGCATCAGGCTACAGAATCGGACCTTTTGAAATTGAAAGTGTTCTTATGGAGCATCCTTCAGTTCTTGAAGTTGCAGTAACAGGTGCCGAGGATCCAATCAGAGGTCAGGTTGTTAAAGCAACTATCGTTCTTACAAAGGAATATAAGGATAAAGGCGATGAAAAGCTTATAAAAGAGCTTCAGATTTATGTAAAGAATGCAACTGCTCCTTATAAGTATCCAAGAATCATCGAATTTGTTGATGAACTTCCAAAGACAATCAGCGGAAAAATCAGAAGAGTTGAAATCAGGAACAAAGGCGAAAAGAAATAAATAAAATTAAAAAAACAGTTCAGTGGTAATTTCCATTGAACTGTTTTTGTTTTTACATCATAGGTGAGAATAATTTAAGTACCTTGCCTTTGAATTTATCTCGCCAAGGAAGAGCTTCATACGTCTGCATTGTGATTTCAGCGCATTGTTCTAATATCTTCATATAATTCTTCTTGACCTGTTCAACGCACTTTGATTTGTACATTAAAACGCCATTTTCAAAGTGGAGATAGAAGCTTCTGAAGTCAAAGTTTGTTGTTAGATCGGAAGAGCACACGTCTG
>CALMXN010000165.1 GCA_937871145.1 uncultured Clostridia bacterium | reverse complement strand
TGTCAAATAATGTTCTGTATCTGTCTGCTCCAACAGTAATTTTTGAACATATAGGATGCGTGCGTTTTTGTCAGTTGGCATTTGTTTCACCGTCCTTTTAACCATACTAAGGCATTCCTTTAAGGTGCAAACATACTAAGTGACTAAATTGAACTTAGTCACTTAGTATACAAATAATTATTTTATCGAATCCATTACATCCAACAATTTCTGATAACTGTCAACATCATGATACCGTACTTTACTTGTAGATATATCATTAAACAGTTTTTTTGCACAAGATATTTTTGCTTGTTCAATAGGACGTAAATTTAAACTTTCCATGGTTCCTTTTGTTTCAGCAATGAAGAAAATATGCTTAACAGAGCCTTCATTAAATGCAATAGCCCAGTCAGGAGAATAATTGCCTACCGGAGTAGGTATTGCAAAACCTTTCGGAAGCTTTGCATAAACACATACTTCTTCTGCAATATCAAGTTCCTGAACAAAACGACGTTCTATGCTTTGTTCGGCTGTACCATCAGTAAATACGAAATCTTGAATTGCTCTTTTAGCATGAAAAGCTTTATCATAAGACTCCGAACTCTTTTGAGCTGTAAATATATCGTTTTTATACTCACCATCAATTTTATCGTAAGAAATATGCTCCACAATCATTGCAGCTTTTTGTTCCTTTATAAGCTTAATAATCTTTGAAATGAATTCTTCGGGATTATTTTTAAACATATAAAGCTTTTCGATATTGATACCCTTTAAAATAGATGCCGTAGTAGTTCTTGTAAGTGTAGTACCTTCGGCAATTTTGCCAATTATGTCATATTTGATTTTGCTTGCTTCAGCATGCTTTAGAACCTGTGTTCTCGTTTTTTCACCAGCAAAAGAAGCTCCTCGCTCAACCTCATACTCATTCATATCTGTTTTCTGGCGACCAATAGTTGCTGTATATTGTAATTCGGTTACAAAAAGCTTTTCGTTAATATGAGCAATAGCCTTTGAAATAAGCTCATCACTTTTGAATTCTACTGTATAAGCATATTTATGATTGATATATCCCCAAAGTGTCTGGAATTCTTTCTTGTAGAAATTATCATTAAGCGGATTGTCATTGATTTTAGTTTTGTGACCATTAGAAATCATATCATTAAGAACTCGCTCATCAAATACACCTTGAATAAGAGTATGTACACCATCTGCTATATCTTTTATTTCTTCCGGCAACGGAGCAAGGGAATTATTTTCAAGGTCAGCTCGGTATACATCTGTTACATTATCATTATCGTCAATATAATCATTTTTGAGTAAATACTTATAAATCTGTTTTGCTTGTTTTCCGTCAATTTCTATAGTGGTTTCTCCGATACGAACTGTTTTACCCTCAAAATATTCCATTGTAGCCTTTGAAGGTCTATCATAGAGGACAGATTTAATATCCGACTGTAAATCCGAAACAAAAGTCTTATAACTTTCGCTTGCAATAACGGTAAGCATATTAATATCATGAACAGCAGCACCGCAGTTCTCAGAATCCATACGATTTCCATCCTGATTAACACAAAGTCTGAGTCCACGACCTACCTCCTGACGTTTTGCAGTATTACTGTCAGAATGCTTCAATGTGCAAATTTGGAAGACATTTGGATTATCCCAACCTTCTCGTAAAGCTGAGTGTGAAAATATAAATCTTGTTGGTTCTTCAAATGAAAGTAAACGTTCCTTGTTCTTTAAAATAAGGTCATAAGCAGAAATATCATCCGAAAACTCAACCCCACGCTTTAATTGACTATTTACATTATGCCCTGTCTTTTTATCAATACTAAAATATCCTTTATGAATAGTTGTTACATCTGAACAATATTCTTTAAGATACCTCTGATACGGCGTATCCATAAGCGTTGTATATTCATTCAGCGCATTAATATATTCCTGCTCAAAAATTTCACCATATTCGCCAAGGACTTCCTCGCCGTTCTCATTATAACTGCGATATTTTGCAACTTCATCAATAAAGAACAGAGAAAGCGTTTTTATGCCCATATTAAAGAGTTTTTCCTCTTTTTCAAAGTGGGACATGATAGTTTCTCTTATCTGAATTCGTCGCATATCCTTTTCTGAAACATCACCAGTAACTTCACTTGCACGAATTATTTCACCATTTGCAAAAGTTACAGTTGCATCAACAGGATTAACTTCTGTTATTGAGTAACCATTTTTATACTGCTCCATTTCATGTGAAATATAATAAAGATTGTCGCCAACACCAAGAACACGAATCTCTCTGTTAATTGACTTGTTATAGCTTATTTCCAACTCAATACGAGCCATAGGTGGCTTTTTAGGATTTATAACAATCTTTTCAAGAAAAAGATAGCTGTCAGTTCCTCTTAAATTCTTGACTTCAAAGCCTTTTACTTCAATTTTCTTTACGAGTCGCTTATTAAATGCTTCAAGGGCATCAAGAACATAAATAAGATTATTCTGTTTTGCATGCGTCGCTGAATAATTTAAGCTAAACAACGGATTGAAGTTTTTAAGGGCTTTTTGTGTAACTTCACCGCCCATTTTTTGTGGTTCGTCAAGAATAATAATCGGATTGTTTGCCTTAATAACATCAATAGGTCTGCGAGAATTAAATTCATCACGTTTTGAATAT
>CALMXN010000164.1 GCA_937871145.1 uncultured Clostridia bacterium | reverse complement strand
TAACATATTGTCGCACAACCGATAACTTCATTTTCATCATTAACAGCAAGAAGGGTTGTCTGATCCTGTCTTGAAAAATATGATAATATGCTCTCTTTAAAATCATTACTGAAAGCTGAATTATCTTTAAGATTATTTACTTCCCGCAGCATTTCAAGTCTTATCTTTAAAGTCATTTGAATGTTATTGCTGTCGGTCTTTATAATATTTATCATAATTTCACACTATCAGACCAGAATTTTACCTTTTGACAGGCTTTCTTCATCATTAAAGAAATCAGTAAAGTCAAATGTTGCAAAATAATCAGCAGGTGTTTCAGCACGTCTGATGAGCTGTGTTGTTCCGTCTTCTTTCAATAAAACTTCAGCAGAACGAAGCTTTCCATTGTAATTATAGCCCATTGAGAAGCCGTGTGCACCAGTATCATGAATAGCAACATAATCGCCGACTTCAATTTCAGGGAGCATTCTGTCAATAGCAAACTTATCGTTATTTTCACAAAGTCCGCCAGTAACATCATACTTATGGTCGCAAGGAGCATTTTCTTTTCCGAGAACAGTTATATGATGATAAGCGCCATATATAGCAGGACGCATAAGGTTTGCGGCACAGGCATCAAGTCCGATGTATTCCTTGTGAGTATGCTTTTCGTGGATAGCCTTTGAAATAAGATGACCGTAAGGAGCAAGCATAAATCTTCCGAGCTCTGTGAAGATTGCAACATCACCAAGTCCGGCAGGAATCATGACTTCCTCAAAAGCCTTTCTGACTTCATCACCGATAAGCATAATATCGTTTGGAGCCTGATCAGGCTTGTAGTTTACACCAACACCACCGCTGAGGTTAATAAACTTAATGTCGGCACCTGTTTCGTTGTGTAATTCAACAGCAGTTTCAAAAAGTATTTTTGCTAGCTTTGGATAATATTCAGTTGAAACAGTATTACTTGCTAAAAATGCGTGAATACCAAAGTGCTTTGCACCCTTTGCCATAAGCTTTTTGAAAGCCTCAGTCATTTGTGCACGGGTCAATCCATACTTTGCATCGCCTGGATTATCCATAATCTGATTCTGAATTTTGAATAATCCGCCTGGATTATATCTGCAGCAAATAGTTTCAGGAATACCAGCAATTTCTTCAAGATATTCAATATGTGTGATATCATCAAGATTTATGTAAGCACCAAGCTTTGCAGCAAGTGCAAAATCTTCACGAGGTGTTACATTTGATGAGAACATAATGTCAGAGCCGGAAAAACCGCAGGCGTCACTCATCATAAGTTCTGTGAGTGAAGAACAGTCAACTCCACAGCCTTCCTCCTGAAGAATTTTCAAAAGGAATGGATTAGGGGTAGCCTTAACAGCAAAGTATTCCCTATATCTCTTGTTCCATGAGAAAGCCTGTTGAAGCTTTCTTGCATTTTCTCTTATTCCTTTTTCGTCGTATAGAAGATCG
>CALMXN010000163.1 GCA_937871145.1 uncultured Clostridia bacterium | reverse complement strand
GCCTCTTTAGCTGCAACATCAGGCAGACATAGGAAGGTATAATCAGAAGCGTTGATAAGTTTTTTTCTCTCTTCAGGGTCTTTTCTTTTTTCTTCATCAATTTCGAGAAGCTCAAGGTCTGTTCTTTTCTTGATTCTCTCAACAATCTGAAGCCCAGTTGTTCCTTCTTTTCCGTCAATAAAAACCTTAATCATAATATCCCCCATTCATTTTACTGTCTGATGTGGACTCCCTGTTCCTCAAGGTAATCCTCAAGGTCATTTTTTGCGTCTTTAGCCCAGCTTTCTTCAATCTGGACTTTTATTTTTTCTTTAACATAATCTATCTGCTTATGCACTGCTTCAGGAGCAGGGCCACCATCAACCTTTCGCTGACTAACGCAGGTATCAAGGCTGATTGCATCATAAACATCATTGTCAAATGTTTCATTAAGTGCTTTGTATTCTTCAAGCGGTAAGGTTTCAAGAGTAAGCTTCTTTTCAATGCACAAGGCAACGAGCTTTCCTGTTATTTTATATGCATCCCTGAAAGGCATACCCTTCTTTACAAGATAGTCTGCACAGTCTGTTGCATTAATAAAACCTTTTGCAGCGGCATTTCGCATATTCTGCTTGTTAATTCTCATTGTTGCAAGCATAGGGATGAAGGTTGAAAGACAAAGCTTTACAGTATCAACAGCGTCGAATATAGCCTCTTTATCCTCCTGCATATCCTTATTATACGCAAGTGACAAGCCTTTCATCATTGTGAGTAGGGTAACAAGGTCACCTATTACTCTTCCTGTCTTGCCCCTGATAAGCTCTGTTATATCAGGATTTTTCTTTTGTGGCATTATGCTTGAGCCTGTTGCATAAGCATCGTCAAGCTCAATGAATTTGAATTCCCATGAACACCATAAAACAATTTCTTCGCTGAATCTTGAAAGGTGCATCATAAGGATTGAAATAGTACTTGCAAATTCAATACAGAAATCCCTGTCGGAAACTCCGTCGAGTGAATTCTGTGTTATATCCTCAAAGCCGAGGAGAGTGCTGACTCTTTTTCTGTTTATCGGATAGGTTGTGGAAGCAAGTGCTCCGCTGCCAAGAGGCATAAAGTTCATTCTCTTGTATGTGTCCTCAAGTCTGCCAAGGTCACGAAGGAGCATCTGAGCGTATGCCATAAGGTGATGAGCGAAGGTAATAGGCTGTGCTCTCTGTAAGTGGGTATATCCTGGCATGATTGTCAACTTATTTTCTTCAGCAAGTTTACAAAGTGTCTGGCATAGCTCACGGGCAAGCTTTTCTATTGCAACAACCTCGGTTTTAAGGTTCATTCTTATATCCAGTGCGACCTGATCATTACGGCTTCTTGCTGTGTGGAGGCGTTTGCCCGCATCACCTATTCTCTTTGTGAGTTCAGCCTCAACAAACATATGAATATCTTCCGCTGTCGGGTCAAATTCAAGCATTCCGCTTTCAATGTCAGTAAGTATTCCTTCAAGACCGATAATGATAGCCTTGCTTTCTGTTGCTTCAATTATTCCAGCTTCGCCAAGCATTGTGGCGTGGGCGATACTGCCCTCTATATCCTGTCTGTACATACGAGCATCAAATTTGATTGATGAATTAAAGTCATTTACCTTTTCGTCAACCTCTTTTGAAAATCGTCCTGCCCACATTTTTGCCATATTAATTCTCCTTTATGATTTCCATTCTTTCAAACAATCTGAGATAAGCTTTGCACTATATACTGAATCTTCATACGGGAACAACCAGCTTTCATTTTTCCTGGATGAGAACATTTCGACCACGTGATTTACTTCATGAACAAATCCGTTTTCAATCTCATCGTGGAAGGTTTCAAGAAGCTTGTTGTTGCTGTCATATAAATGACAGTCCCTTGATGAGTTAAAATTATCTACAACTATATATCCATTTTCACCATATATTCTTGCTTCGATAGGTTTTTTTATTGTGGCTGCTGACTTTAATACTCCAATTTCACCGTCATCAAACTTCATTGTGATTACTGAATATTCGTCAACGCCTGTTTTACCAATGTATCCGGTGCTTTTCACATCAATCGGCTTCTTGTCAAGAATTCCTGGTACAAAAGCAATCGGATAAACCCCTAAGTCGTATAATGCACCACCACCAAGTTCATTGTTAAAAACTCTGTGATTTTCATCAAAATTAATCTTTATGCAGAAGTCAGCCTCAACGAGTGATACCCTGCCGATTTTTCCGTCCTTCACCCAGCTTTTTGCCTTTTGATATGATGGAAGGCATCGTGTCCACATAGCTTCCATAAAAAGAACATTGTGCTTTTTTGCAAGCTCGCAAAGCTCTTTAGTGTCCTCATAAGTAAGTGTCAATGGCTTTTCGCAAAGTACATTTTTACCACTAAGGATACACTTCTTTGCAATATTATAGTGAAGATTGTTTGTCAATCCGATATAAATTATATCAACACTGTTGTCAGCAATAATTTCATCATAGCTCCCGAAAGCTGTCTGAACGCCAAACTGCTTTGCAAAAGCTTCAGCTCTGTTTTTATCTGATGCAGCAACAGCAACCAGACTTGCGTTTTCAGACTGATTAACAGCATCAGCAAATTTCTTTGAAATATTTCCGCATCCGATTATTCCAAACCTTACAACCACAGTGCACTCACCTTTATTAAATTTTGTACTAATGATATTTTTCTAATATCTCATTATATCACGATAGGGCGAACAATGTCCGCCCTTGATATTTTAATTATTTGCTACGCTTTGCATCAAGCTTTGCTTTAACTTTAATTGGAAGACCAAAGAGGTTTATGAAGCCTGCGCTGTCCTTCTGGTCATAAACATTATCTTCATCGAATGTAGCAACTTCTTCATCATAAAGTGTGTATGGAGAAGTAACGCCTGCATTGATAATGTTACCCTTATAAAGCTTGAGTTTAACGTTTCCTGTAACAGTTTCCTGTGTCTTGTCAACGAAAGCTGAAAGAGCCTCACGTACTGGTGTGTACCACTGTCCGTTATAAACAAGATCAGCAAAATCAATTGCTAATTTCTGCTTCATACGCTGTGTCATTTTATCAAGACAGATTGTTTCAAGTACTTCGTGAGCGTGATAAAGGATTGTTCCACCAGGAGTTTCATAAACGCCACGTGACTTCATACCAACAAGACGGTTTTCAACAATATCGGAAAGTCCGATACCGTTTGCTCC
>CALMXN010000162.1 GCA_937871145.1 uncultured Clostridia bacterium | reverse complement strand
ATTAGTGTTGCATTGAATTGCATTTAACAGATTTTTAACTCGACATTCCATTGTCCTGATTTTGAAGCAATGGATATGATATAATAATTGTAAATATAACGATGAAGAGGCTATCCCCTCTCTATGAGGTGGTGGGTTTCATTTTTGCGTCAAAAGTCAGAGTACAATCTCCGACTTAACGCAGGCAATCCTGCGGATTGCATTGGCATATTAAAATCAGAGCCTTTAATAAATCGTTAGCTATGAGGAATTGCTGTGAAGTGGGAACGAGAAGAAGAAATACTTTTGGTTGATTTATATATTTATTCCAAGACACATTCTACTGAAGAAACAGAAGCTGAAATTAGCAATGTTTCCGAAATGCTTAAAGATAGAGCAAAAATAATAGGTATTGATATTACCGAAAAGTTTAGGAATATTTCAGGATTGAAAATGAAATTACAAAACATCGAATATTGTTTTACAAAAGGTAGATCCGGATTAGCCAATTACTCAAAATTTGATTCTATAATTGCTGAAGAAGCAAAAGAAAACCTCGTCAAAATACTGCTGGATGCTGCTGAGATAAAAATTAGCATTAAATACGATCGGAGGTAAATATGTACTATGAGAATATTGAACCAATCTCAATTGTTTTAAAACGAAATGACAAATATATTAAAGGAACTATTGAACTTGGCGATAAAATAATAGTGTCTGATAACTTATCAACGTATACTGTACAAGTTGACTGGCTTTCTTCGATGTTTTCTGTAACAAATAAAAAAATCCCAGTATTCGCATTTATTAAGCAACCAAGACCTTGCTTCAATATTAGAGATAAGTTTGGAATTAAACTTGTTTTTTGCATTGTTAACGAAAATGACGGAAGTGAGGAGAGAATACGTTATTTTTTGGTTGATAAGCGTGACAAGGCTAAAGAAGAATGTGACCATGAACTTGCTCGTATTAAAGCCGAGAAAAAACGTTATAAAGAGCTTGAACATATCAAAGCCGAGAGAAAACATCAAGAAGAACTCGAATGGATTGAAGATATAAGAAAACATCAGGAAGAGCTTGAACGTATCGAAGCTGAAAAGAAGCGTCAGGGAGAGCTTGAACGTATCGAAGCTGAAAAGAACCGTCAAAAAGAGCTCGAACATATCGAAGATGAGAGAAAACGTCAGGAAGAACTCGAACGTATCGAAGCTGAAAAGAAACGTCAAAAAGAGCTCGAACGAGTTGAAGCTGAAAGAAAACGTCAGGAAGAACTTTTTAACATTGAATGCGAGAGTGAATTTTATAATTTCAAAAACCACTTTGCGTTAAAGGAGGCGAAAAGTAAGGTTAAAGGTTCAATAAACTGGAAAGATGAATATTTAAAATATGTCACAGAACGAGCACCAAGTACTGCTGGCGATATATACTTGGCAATGACAACTGTTGAACAGTATGCTATTGAATCAAAAATTTTTAATTGTTCATTCTATGAAATATTTTCGCCGGAAACAGTGAACATCCTTAACCAAAAAGTTATGAATAATGCTAACTTCAATATAAACAACAGAGATATAAAACGTTTTGTTAAAAGTGGAATATCTATTTTAAACGACTTTATTGATAAGAATATAGATTTTTTAATGGCAAATTGCTCAAATGACTCTTCCACATCAGAAATGAACCCATTTGATAAAAAAACATCATTCGCTGTTAATTCTGTTGAATTAATTGAAGATGTAAGCCTTTCAAATCCTAACAAACTATATATCTTCGGTAAAACATTTGATGTGTCCTCTTGGGTCAATCTTTTTGTTGTGTTCCTGTCAGAGGCTAACAATCACTCACTAGACTTTCTGGATACTTTCTATAAGAACCAACTTTTAAACAACAGCAGACGTCTTGCTAAAGCTAGTAATATTAGTCTGTTGCGTAAACCTGCATCTATTCCAAATACTGTATATTATGTTGAAACAAGTATAACAGCTATTGGTTTACTGAAAGCTATCAATAAATTCTGCCAAGAGTTAAATATTAAAAGTGAAACCGTATTCATCAGCTATATCGGCACTGTAAAGTATAAAGAAACATACTCAGCAAATGTTAATAATGAAAGTGATATTATTGACGTTAAACCAGTAAATAATATGCCTGATACTACTAATAGTCCATCAAAAGAAACAACTGAATCGGTTTACATAAACGATACAACAGCTGAAAGCAGCATAAGTCAATATTTAAAAGTTGACTTTAACCAATCTGTTTCTCTCGGTTTTACAAAGCCTGTAAGATTCAGTTATTTTGAAGAATCATATAATGAATTGAAATCCTGGACTGATCTATATGTTCAGATTATGAAATTATTAGCTAATGATTATCCTAAAAAGATTTGTACCGGATTACGTCTACACAATGAAGGAAGTATTGATGTTGGAAATTTAGGCCTTTATAACTCTATGAAATCGCCAAAAAAATTATCAGGAACTCTATTTCTTGAAACAAATTTAAGTACTACCGATATAGTAAAAAAAATAAAATTTGCACTAGATTTGTGTTATGTCGACTATGAAAATCTGGAAATAGAATATTGCTCAGATTCAGAATATCAGCTGAATATTCAGCAAACCTCGCAGGATTCGCCAATAAAAACACGTGCAGAACTTGACACGGATCATCCGTTCTATAAGTGGATGGTTAATGAAGCAAATCTGACCCAACCTTCTGCAAAGAACTATTTCTCAAATATACACTCAGCAGAAACAATAGCCAGGCTACAGAAGTTTTCATCTTGGAAGCTTATTTCAACCAATGATTATGATGAAGTGATAAAAACATACAAACTTTTATTTAAGAATTCTCTGTTTACAATTTCAAACACTAAATCACATAATGCGTACACAGCTGCAATAAATAAGTACATTCAGTATCTTCAGAGTTTGCCGAACTCTTCTAGTTCTATTATTAAAAGCCAGCTTTTATTCGATTTAAATGATGTTGTTGAGCGTAAATCAGAGTTTGACGCAGAAACCATAACATCATATAAAAATGTACTTAGACAGAAGTTTATAAAAGGTTTCAGGCTTTCATCTCCGTTGGATATGAGGAAATTCAAGGCTTGGTACGAAGAAATTGAATACAAGTCATTACCTGGTAATGACGATAAAATAAAAAGATGTATTTCTCAGTGCGGTATCGTTTATGATGAAAAGTTATTCTTAGTTGAAAGTTTACTCAGCGAAGAAGTGAAGAATAAGTTATTCTTATACATAGAAAAAACTTTTGATTCTGGAAAATCAGCAATATATTATGATGCTCTTTATGAAGATTTCCATGATGATTTCATCTGTGAAAGAATTTATGATACTGATATGTTAAAACTTTATTTACAGGGTACTCTCAAAGGAAACTACTATTATTCTCGTGCATACATTTCTCAGGAAATGTTTGTTAAACTGGAGTTTGATGAGGAAATTAAGGAGTGCTTAATAAAGCACGGAACACCTGTTCTGACTGAAAACATATGCAATGAACTTTCACATATACCACAAGATAAGATACGCCGAGTTTTATCAAATAACAAAGATTTTATTAGTAATTCTAGGGGAGAATATTTCCATTGTAGCCTGATAAACTTTAATGGAAACGATCTTGAAAACATTGCGGATTTCATCAATTCAGCTATTGATGACAAAGAATACATATCCTTTAATGAATTGTTAGAAGCTATTCAAAAGAAATATCCGCATATTATTGACAACAATTCAGTTCTTTCCAATCTCGGATTGAGAGGAGCAATTACATATTCTCTTCGTGAAAAGTTCTTTTTTGACAATAACGTTATCAGTAAATATGGAGAATTTCTTTCTATGGCAGATATTTATGCTGATTATAGTAAGAGCAGGGACAGGTTCACGATAGAGGAATTAAGACTTTTGAAGAATGAAATTCAAAGTGGCAATATTTATTTAGAATCCATTTATCCTAATACTTTAAGGATTAGCGAAGATACTTTTGTTGCAAGGAACAACGCTTGTTTTAATGTTCCTTCAACTGACGCGTCAATAGATATGTTCCTGAATGGCAAAGATTATTTACCATTAAAAGATATTTCAAGCTTTGGTTCGTTCCCTTACGCTGGATTCCCGTGGAATATTTTCTTACTTGAACATTATGTAGCTGAATTCAGCGATAAATTCAAGTTGATTCATACTACATACAATGAAAGTAATTGCGTAGGAGCAATAGTAAGAAAATCAGCAAACATTAACTCATTTGATGAACTTGTTGCTGTTGCTTTAGCTGAAAGTGATATTATCCTTACTGACAGTAAAGCTCTCGATTATTTATGCAATAAAGGATATCTTGTGGTTCGTAGGTTCAAAGGAACTAAACAGGCTATAATTAAGGCAAAAGAAATCAGAAATAAGAAGGGAAAGAATTAGCAATGTACTCTTATGATTGGGATTCAGAAACAGGTGGCTTTTTATTAAATAGCTCACCATTAACTTTTAGTAAAGAGCCAAGACCTGTTTACTATAAAGAACTTGACGTGTTAGGTTTTGATAAGTATTGGAAATATGAAAAACAGGATGATTTTCCTTATATGTGGGCTGAAGCAAGTAACTATTACTATCGTGGCAGGCTTGTAGCTAAAACTAAGGGTGGTTCACTTTATACTGCTCCCCAACTAATTATATTAGATGAACCTGAAGCAAATGGAGCACCATTGAGATTTGTTGATATTCTGTCTATGGTCGAAAAAAATCGTAATATACTTGAATCTTTAACACAGGAAACAATAAGAAAAGTATATAATACCTTTGTTGAATATCAGAGTAAGGTGGATGTTTTTTATGCTGCATTCAGCGGTGGTAAGGATAGTGTTGTTATGTTGGATTTAGTACAGAAATCTATACCACATAATAATTTTATCGTTATATTTGAGATCGGAAGAGCGTCGTG
>CALMXN010000161.1 GCA_937871145.1 uncultured Clostridia bacterium | reverse complement strand
GACTGGAGTTCAGACGTGTGCTCTTCCGATCTATACCATAATATCCCTCCAATTTGTAACTGGAAAAAGGCGGGTATTTCTCCCGCCTTTAGATTATATAATCGTATCCTGTAAGCTGCTTCTGCCTGTTTACAAGATCCTCAAGTGTAATATTGTCTACTACGTTGTTTATTGCCTTGTTAAGCTCCTGCCATACCTCGAGAGTAACACACGAGGATGCACGGTCACAAAGATTATTTTCATCATCAAGGCAGGCTACCGGTGCGAGGCTGCCCTCCATAACTCTGAGGACGTCGCCCACTGTATATTCAGCAGGACTTTTTGAAAGCATATAACCGCCCTTTGCACCACGTATGCTTTTTACAAGTCCTGATTTACTAAGCTGGTTGATAATCTGCTCAGAATATTTATCTGAAATTCCCTGACGTGCAGAAATATCCTTTAATGAAATGTAGCTTCCATTATTGTTTATAGAAAGGTCAACCATCATTCTCAAAGCATATCTGCCTTTTGTGGAAATCTTCATAATATCCTCCTCTGATTTTTAATAATAATATATTACCACAAAACCAGTAGGAATACAAGAGTTATACTACCTGTTCCACAAGTGAAAGCTTACGCCACTTTCCACGCTTCCATCTTATTGTGAATAGAATTCCCCTGAAGATTTCATCACACGCCATAGCCGTCCATACACCGAGTATTCCCATATCAAGAACGACGCCAAGAATATATCCGCCACCTACTGCAACTATCCAGGCATCAATAATTCCAATAATAATCGGGAACTTTGTGTCGCCTGTTGCCTGAAGTGATCTTACTGCACAAAGATTTATTGCTCTGCCTTGTTCAAGGAATATTTCAATGAACATTATTTTCTGACAGATATCAAGTACATTATCCTCGATCTTAAACAATCCGAAGATTGGTCTGCAGGCGAAGAAAAGCACAAGCGATCCACATAAGCTGCAGAGCATTGATATACGAAGCGAACTCTTGAAGCGCTTATCTGTTCCTTCAATATCCCTTGCGCCCATAAGATATCCTACAATAACCTGTGTTGTTGCTGAAATTGCTGCTGCAAATATCCACGATATAAAAGTCAGAAGGTTAACTGTTACTCTTGCTGTAATAATATCAGGACCGAATTTGTTGATAAACTTCTGAATCATTATTGTTACAAAAGCAAAGCTGATATTCTCACCTGCTGAAGGGACGCCAATTCCAAGCACTTTTTTAAGCTGGTAAAATGGAAACGGACGTATTTCCTTTATAGTGATTTTTACTCCTACCTTTTTCTTATACACATATATTAAAAGAATGACTGCAACAAGCTTACTGACATTACTTGCAATGCTTACTCCAACTATTCCAAGCTTTGGAATACCTAAAAAGCCGAAAATCAATAAGGCATTTCCGCCAACATTGATAATGTTGGAGATAACAGCAATATACATACATTCCTTCATAAAACCATTTGCTTTCAGGAATGCTGAGTATGTGACCATTATAGAATTAAGAATGAGCCCTGAGCCTATCCAGATTATATAAGCCTTAGCTTCCGGCAGAATAACATCAGGATAATCAAGCCACTGGAATATCGGGTTATAGAAAAACAGGACAAGTGCTGTCACAAAAAGTCCGAACACTATGTTGACAACAAAGGATAAAGTGTAAAGCTGTTTTGCCTTTTCCTTGTTGTTTGCTCCGATATACTGCGCTATCAATATTGTCGATGCAACAGCAACGACATTAAAAGTCATCAGGAACACATTTATAATCTGATTAACATTACCGATGGCTGAATACCCGTGTGCCGACTGCGTTTTGATCATAAGCTGATCAGCACTTCCGATAAGTGTAGCAAGTAAGGTTTCTATAAAAACAGGTAATGTTAATTTCAGAAGATACTTATTTGATTTGTATTGATTTGTATTTACCATTTCATTCTCCTAAAGCTTAAAGCTTTTCTAATATAAGTATATTTTTTCTAGTGTTTCTGTATATCACAAAATTAATATATATGTCAGTTTTTTATTATGTTTTATTGAAGATAATAAGATATAATGTTATAATATTTCAAGGAGGTTTTATATGACAAATTTTAAGATAACAAAAGGAAAAAATGACTTTAAAGACATTGAAT
>CALMXN010000160.1 GCA_937871145.1 uncultured Clostridia bacterium | reverse complement strand
CAATTGTAATAACTCCCCGATCTGTTAATATGTTGACTTTATCACTTTAAAGTGATAATATTAAGGAGGACCAATTAATGTCACGGATTGACGAGTCAAATGTAAATTTAAGTGCAACTTTAGACTCTAAAAAATGCACTTACCTTTGCACAAAAGCTGGTTTTTCCCCTTTTTAAGATGCGGTTAGTTTTACACAAAGTAAGCGTTTATCCGATTTTTGCGATTTTCGTTTTTTCGCTGAAATGAAAAACTAATTTATACTCCCAAACTGATTGAAATAGCCTTATTGACTGATTCCATTTCATCGGATTGAAGTCTGCAAAGGTATTCTTTCAGTCGGGATTTGTCAATCGTCCGTATTTGCTCCAATAGTATCACGGAATTCTTATCAAGCTTTGCTCGCTCAGAGATATAAACGTGTGTTGGCAGAGTGGCCTTTTTTATCCTGCTTGTAATCGGAGCGACAATTACCGTCGGACTGTGAAGGTTACCAAGATTGTTTTGAATAATAAGAACCGGACGAACTCCGCCTTGCTCGTGTCCGAAATTCTCGCCTAAGTATGAATAGTAAATATCGCCTCTTGAAATGTATTTGTTCATAAAAATCCTCCTAAATCAGATATGTAAATAGGCGGAGTTAATTCTCCGCCTAAAAGCTTCTGTATAAATCAGTCATATTTGTTCTCAACGTCCCTGACTAATGGGAACACATCAGATTGCTTCTTTGCTGAGAAGCAGCATAGGACTTTCACCTCTACCCATTCCTGTGGGATAGCCGTTACACGTCATCGTGTCTGAACGGAAGTATCATTATGCCTCTCATCGGTCATTGCGTAATGGGAGCAACCCATATTTCAAAGATGATATTTATCGCTCGTCTTTATGTTTTCTAAAACAGTAGCAGTGCTTAGCGAATTTGGTCAAAACCATAATTTTTGTCGCTGCCTGCTTACCGTTCGTGAAATTGTGAGTCGTGGCGTATCTCTTTTTTCGCTTACCCTGTCAGGGTAAATGAGAGGAACGTTTCTGATGTGCTGTTATTCAATTTTCAAAAATCTGATTGAGGAGATTTTTACCCCTCACTTTTTAAGGTAAAAAAAGAGGGGGGTGCTAACCACTTATTCAAAAAAATTTTTGAGTTTCTTTAAAATTTGCATTTTTCTCTTGTGGATAGCAATATTTGAAACGTGATAGTAACCAGACAATTCACGTTCACTTAAATTGAGTAAAAATAGTTGTCGAATAAGCAACTGCTCATCATCAGTTAATTTTGAAATTAGTTCAGGCAATTGTTGAGCCATAAGTTTTCTATCAATCACATCTTCAAATGGTTCGGCAGTATCAATGACGATATCTGAGCCGCTGAACTCATCGTTGTCAAGTGCGTCATAAGACAGTAATTTATTTCGTGTATCAAGCTTTTCAAGATACTTTCTTCTTGACCAATCCTTGTAAAATGAATTGTAATACTCTTTATCGGTTTCCATAACGGCATAGCCGAGGTTAATAAAATACGGTCTGCCGTCTTTAAAGCCGTCAATGTAGCCCTTGATGTAATCTTCTGATACCTGTGTGTATCCCTTTGAGCTGTCAGCTCTGTCGTTCATAATGAAAAAAGTCTTTGACATTTTTAAGTCCTCCGTTTTGATTTTTGTTTGGGTGAAAATCAAAACGGAAGTTACGGATACCTTGCGACTGCTTCGCTGTATTGCCTCATCTGTTTGCTCCTTTGGGCAACAAAAAAAGACCTACGGAAAAATCCGTAAGTCCTCATTGCTGCGGCGTATTAGCCGACAGATTTTAGGCATAAAAAAAGCCGTACTGTCCGAAAACAGTACGGCGAAAAGCCTATATTAAATTGTATGCAACAGCACATAATCTGCCAGCATACACATTATAACATCTTGAAAGTCCAATGTCAGTACCAAAAGAGTCCCAATTAAGTCCCACTTTAGTCCCAAGCTGAATGTATGTTGAATGTATGTCAATATGATGGACATAAAAAATATCAAAATGTTATAAACTATTTAAAAACGGGCTATACAATGCTAAGTGGTTTATCGTATATGGTTTATAACTTAATTTTGATATTCACAATCCTTTCAAACTTATAATACTAACTAATTTTTGGGCAACACAATATAATTCATATAATTCATTTATATGATACTTTATCGCTTTAAAAGGATAAAAGTTATAAAGAAACCTCTTCAGTTTTCTGTTCAATACATATGTTGCCAGATATCAATTTATTTAATATACTAGTTTGAGATTTTATTTCATCGTTTTTAGCTTTAAGCATTATTGTCAGTGCGAGCAAAGTAAGTCCTGAAGCAATTAAAATGCCTTTAAAAGCCATTACACCACTTACCCAACCAGCTGTAAGAGAAGCCTCCATCTGATAGTTATATGCATCACCACCTACATATTCAATGCCAGACTTGCCCCAATCTGTTGAATATGAGTATGAAGATAATTGAATTTCTTTTTCAGGCATAGGAAAGAACAAGCCTGTACCAAACATTGCTATAGAAATGATTATGCTTAAAACAAATGATTTTTTCATAATATCCTCCATTATTTTTGTTAATGTAATAAATAACAGTTAGCACTGTATAAACGACTTTAATATGGTCTATAGCTGATTATTTCTGGTCATAACCGCAAACACTTTTTTTAATTGCTCAATATATTTTTCCTTCAGTTCTTGCGGATTAATGATTTCAGTCTTTGTCCCGAACTGAAACAGCCAGCCGAAGAACGGAGGCTCGGCTTTGACATTTACTCTTATCGTAAACCATTCATCTCCATCAGGACGGAGCGTAATATTTTTCCCGAAACGGTCAATTACAGCATTAACGAGTGAACAATGAAATTTCAGTTTAACTTCCTGCGTTTCACCGCTGAACATAGAAAATGTCGAGTTCATATATTCCGACAAGTTAAATTTCTGTGGCAAATACCTTGCTTCATCGGAGATTATTTCAACGTTCTCCATTCTATCAACACGAAAATTAGTATAGTTATCGGGACGCTTTGGATAAAACGCAATCAGATAATACCGTTCATCGTCCCAAGAAAGAGCATACGGCGAACAAACACGAAGTCCGTCACGAAACTTTTTATGTTTCTGCATATCGTAGTCAAAGTATTTGAACGAGATTTGCTTGTTCTCCGCTATTGCACGATGAATAACATCAACATTCAGATAAATTCTTTCGTTCATCGCTTTTACACGGTCAGCAATATACACCTGACGTTTGATTTGCTTTGCCTGATAAATACTTGAAAGACTTTCAATCTTCTTTAAAAGCTCCGAGGATTTTTTCTCGGTAAGAAAGCGTGATGAAGTAACTGCATCGGCAAGCAGTTTCAGTTCAGGCAATTCAAAATCACGGCTTGCAACATGATATCCAGACTTATCGCCACGAACAGAAATAATATCTAGTCCGTAAGTTTTCAACGCTTCAATATCATCATACAGAGCTTTTCGTCCTGCGGATATTCCGTAAAGCTCAAGCTGTGAAATGATTTCAGGCATTGTGATAAGATGTTCTTCGTCAGAGCGTTCAAGAAGAATTTTATAGAGGTATAGAATTTTCAAACGTTGCGTGGATGTACGAGTGTTATCAGCCATTAACGTTCACCGTCCTATGTCGTTTTATTTTTCTCATTATTGCAATCGTCAGAATACAAATAAGGGATGCACCAACGATACTTCCTGCGGACATTAAGATAATCTGCCAATTAGCAATTAAGATTTTTCCGAGCCATATAACTCCGTATGTAATCGCCCACATAGCAATTACAAGAATAGCTCTAATTATCCAATGAAAAAACGAACCTGTGGAACGTCCGCTTATCCAACCATCAGAAAACAAATCGCCTACTTTTCGATAAGCTATTCCATATGCAATCAAATCTATCACTGCCATAATGGCATATTCATAATACCATTCTATCGGCAATCCGAGTGGACTGGTAAGCAATTCATAAATCGGTTTAAACATAGCACATCTCCTTTAATCTTCATCATATTCGTCTATTGAAATACCAAATTCATCAACAACGCCATCATCTAAATCTTCACGGGCATCATCTCTGCCTTCTATCAATCCCAACAGATAGCATTTTTCTTCTTCGGACTTGTCATCGTCAATGACAATTTTCGGTTGATTTCTGTTTTCAAAAAAAGACTTATACCCGTCATTAACGCCCTTCATATACATCTCTACATTTCTTTTTGTATTAACTAACATAGCTACAACCTCCACATATTTCATTATGAATTTTTTCTGTTACAAAGCAACTCCAACTATCCGCATATTGCAAAAGAAACAACAACGAGCATTCCTTTGTTGCAACAGACTTATTATCCTCTACATATTGTCCGTCGTGATACATAATGGCTTGTGTTTCATCTGGTGTCAGCGGAAACAAAGGAAGAATGAAATAAAGACTTCTTAGTGGAACACTCAGATATGTCATTTGATTATTGAAGCTGTAAGGAACGCTTGCTTCTTTTCCGCCTTTTCCTGAATTCTTTATATACATTGGATTATCTGGCATACCGACCTTGCCCAAATCGTGAAAAAGAGCTGTAACAACACAGCTTTCATCGCTGATGTCAGGAGCGAGTACATTTTTCATTTTCAACATTGTTTCGCAAACATTGACGGAGTGTTCAAGTAATCCGCTTTCCTTACAAAGATGAAACCGTGTGCTTGCGGGAGCAGTAAGATATTCCGTTTTTTCTTCTGTAAACTTGCAAAGAGCGTCAAACTCTGTCAGGCGCTCCTTGACAAGTGATTTCAAATATTCATATCGTTCTGCGAGTGTAATTTAAATCACCCTTTCCGAATTATTAATTACTATTAGCTGTACATAAACAAATCTTCTGCACATTTAGTCGACAAAAACGGCTTTGAAAATACTACACCAGATGAGTTTTCAAAATTCCTTGAAAGCAGACT
>CALMXN010000159.1 GCA_937871145.1 uncultured Clostridia bacterium | reverse complement strand
TGTTATCATTAAGTTCCTGAAAATCATTCTGCAAAATCAAAGCATTATAATTATTATGGTCATAATCGTCCTGCAAATCCTCAATAGCATCACAGAAGTAAACAAATCTGCCGAGAAAATAGCCCATTCTTCCAAGAAGTCTTTTTGTTTTCTCATCTTCGGAAATTTCCTGCGCTATTGCCTTCATAATATTCGCTGTTGGTTCACTTGCCCTATCAAAACTTGTGCAATTTTCTTTTTCAAGCAGTGATTGATTTTTCATTTCCTGCTCAATTATCTTTGATAGCTCTGGGTATTGTTTAGAAGCTTTTTTATAATGCTTCTTTATAAATGGTATGAGAATTGATGCAAGTAGTTTTTTCTTGAAGCCTTTATCCTGCTTGTCATCCTTTAGCTTATGATATATTGATATAACCGCTGCATTTGCTGTGAAGGACAAATCCTCAGTGCAGTCAACACAAACTGTCTTTTTTAAAGGATGTGCAATGCATCTTTCCTTTTTAACCTTTATACTATTATTATTGACAGCCATATCGAGTAATGCAAGGAATGTAAAATCATAGCTGAGAGTGAAACGTGACACTATGCCAAAGCTCTTGCCAAGCTCCTTGCACAATCCGCAATATACTGATTTATATGTGTCGTACTCACATATTCTTAAATGCGGTTTGAATATCTTGATATATCCGAACAAACTTCTACCCCATTTTATTATTTTTGAGTATTATAACACCATCGACATGCAAAGTCAATAAAATTAATAAATGTATGAACAAACTGTTAATTTAGTAATAGCTTGTTGACTTTTAAAATTACTGGCAATATAATGAAATTATACAAATGCAATGATGAGGAACAGAGCATATATGACTTTTTCAGAGAGCTGTTGAATGGTGCAAAACAGCATAGTCGATATGTCAACGATCACCTCGGAGCAGTCTGCTGAACTTATCAGTAAGCAAGATCGGGTTCTCCCGTTATCGAGAATCACATTAATAGATGTGCAAAGTGGGCATTGGGTTGCCAATAAGAGTGGTACCGTGGAGAGTTTACCTTCACCTCTTTTAAAGCCATAAGGCTTTTTTGGGGTGGAGGTTTTTTGTTATCCGTTTATTATTATATTTTGTGAGGTAGTTTTATGAAGATTTCTGTATATGACTCTACACTTCGTGATGGTGCACAGGGTGGGAACGTAGACTTTTCTTTAATGGATAAAATTAATATAACAAAGGTGCTTGACGATTTCGGCGTTGATTATATTGAGGCTGGCAATCCTTTTTCAAGTCCTAAGGACTTAGAATATTTTGAAAAAATCAATGCAATAAAACTCCGGAATTCAAAGGTTGTTGCATTCGGTTCAACAAGAAAAAAGGATACAATAATCAGTGAAGACTGCAGTGTCAAGGTTATTGCTAATATATCAGTGAAAACTGTTGCTATTTTCGGTAAGAGCTGGGATCTTCACGTAAAGGGAATTCTTAATACAACCCTTGAAGAAAACCTTAAAATGATAAGTGAAACAATATCATACCTCACAGAATGTGGCAAGGACGTTTTCTTTGATGCTGAGCATTTCTTTGACGGGTATAAATCAAATCCTGACTATGCACTAAAGACACTAACCACAGCACAGGAAGCAGGAGCGAAATATATTGTGCTATGTGATACAAACGGCGGATGCTTCCCTGATGAAATCTCAAAAATAACAAAGATAGCAACAATGTTTATTAATGTCCCTATCGGTATACACTGTCATAATGATACTGAATGTGCTGTTGCAAATTCTATCGCTGCATTAAAATCAGGTGCAGTTCAAGTTCAGGGAACATTTATCGGAATTGGCGAAAGATGCGGTAATGCAAATCTTTCAACACTTATTCCAAATCTTCAGTTAAAGCTTGATTACGAATGTGTTGACGAAGACAGCATTAAAAATATAACAAGCACTTCAAGATATATTTCAGAGGTTGCTAATATAAGCCTTAATGAGAATATGCCTTATGTCGGCAAAAATTCCTTTGCACATAAAGCTGGTATGCACGTTGACGGCGTAAAAAAGACGACACAGTCTTTTGAGCATATTTCACCTGAACTTGTCGGAAACAGCAGAAGCTTTCTTCTTTCTGAAGCCGCCGGAAGAAATGCTATTCTTTCAAAGCTTACAAAAATCGCCCCAGAAATAACAAAGGACAGCGATGACCTGAGTGCAATAATGGAAATGCTCAAGGCACAGGAACATCTTGGTTATCAATATGAGGCTGCTGAAGCAAGCTTTGAATTGCTTGTTCTGAAGTTTTTAGGAAAGTTCAATCAATTCTTCTATATTGACTATTTTAAAATTATCGGTGAGCAGACAGGCAATCTTCAGAAGGCTGCAAGTGCAATGGTAAAAGTCAAAGTC
>CALMXN010000158.1 GCA_937871145.1 uncultured Clostridia bacterium | reverse complement strand
TACCCCTCCATTTAAAAAGAAGTGCGCCATCTATATTTACTTTTTCAAGGTGTTTATGTATGTTTGGATATAATTTTTCTATACACTTATGGAACTGATTTATACTTTCTGAATAGTCCTTACCACGTTCGCTTACTGTTCTCACTTTAATCATTTCAGAAAGGTTATGAGCATAATGCTGTGGTTCATCAGATGTAATATCTATATAATAAGGCTCGCCCGCTGAGTATTCAGCTTTAATTCTTATTGCGTTAATCATTGCAACTATTATGAGAATTAATATTGTTGCTAAAATTAATAATATAACTATCAGCGGATAATTCATAAGTCACCTCAGATTTATTTTATACTTATATTATACTACTGATTCAGAATAATTTCTACAATTATTGCTATGTATTATATCGAACAATAAACAAAAAGAGCCATCAACATTGTGATGGCTTTATACTATAAATTAATCTTTACTAACCCAGCAGCCTATTTTACCTTTATTGTCTGTCATATTTTGTAATGTTAGCTGATCCTGTGTAGAAAGATCCGCAGAGGAATCCGCCGTCCATAATGCATATAGCACACCACTTGAATCAATTGTTATAGACCATGTTCCTTTAAATCCTGTACTTTTTGCAAGATCATTTTGAACCCCTGTAGCAACATCGCGACCATCGCCATTTATGTATCTTCCAGCTGGATAGTCCTTTTCATTATCAATTATTTCCTTCTGAAGCCATTGCTGAGATGTATCAAAAACAACTTGTGCATTCTGTCTTGCCTTGTTTACCTTTGCATTTACAGTTTTCTTCATAAGACCAGGTATAAGAATTCCAGCAAGAATACCTATTATCGCCACAACAACAAGGAGTTCAATAAGCGTAAAACCTTTTTTATTCTTATTCTCGTACCTTTTTCTACTTTGAATAAAAATCATTCTGTATACTCCTTTAGTAAAAAAGCCACCGCACAGCGATGGCCTTTTTTATGTAGTTTTCTCTGAATAATTAATTAGTCAGCCAATGGATAGCAACCAACTTTGCCTTTTCCATCTTCACAATTTTCCTGTGACATCTGATCTGTAGAAGAAATCTCAGATTTTGACCACAATGCATACTCAACATCACCATCTGCATTAATTACTACATAGTAATTAGTAGCTGAAAGTTTGCCTAATGCAGTCTTCAAATCATCAGCTGCAGTATCCTGTGTAATATTTGAGCTTGCATGATCATTATCATTGTTGATAACTTCATCCTGCAACCAGGTTGCAACAGTGTTGCTTACGATCTTTGCGTTGCCGTTAGCTGTTTTGATTTTTGCATCAACAGTTCTCTTCATAAGACCTGGGATAAGCAAACCAGCCAAGATACCAATAATTGCTACAACTACGAGCAATTCGATAAGGGTAAAACCTTTTTTGTTCTTTTTCATAATAAATAACCTCCTAATAAATGTCATTAAGCCTTTTGGCTTCCTTGTTTGTAAACTAATTATAATATTTAACAAAGTAATTGTCAATAGATGTAGTAGAAATTTTCAATATTCTACCTATGCAATAATTTTGATTGATGTTATTTGTGCAGTATTCACAATTTTATTTAGAATTTAAAAAACGATTTAGCTCTTGAGACGAGCTACAGCGGTCAAGAGCGTTTTCAAGTGAAATAATTCTCTCCTTAACCATGCGTGCAAGTTCCTGATCGCGGGTCTGCATTCCAAGAGATTTACCAGTCTGAATTGCTGTAGAAATAAGATGGACCTTATCATCTCTTATCATTGCGCTGATAGCATCAGTAACATTCAGGATTTCAAGGCAAGCAATACGGCCTGAATTATCCAGCTTAGGGATAAGTGTCTGACATACTATACCAACAAGAACAGAAGCAAGCTGTGTTCTTATCTGGCGCTGCTGATGTGCAGGGAATACGTCAATAATACGGTCAATTGTGGATGCTGCATCTGTTGTATGAAGTGTTGACATAACAAGATGTCCTGTTTCAGCGGCAGTTACTGCAGCGTTGACTGTTTCATAGTCACGCATTTCTCCTACAAGTATAACATCAGGGTCTTCACGAAGAGAAGAACGCAATGCACTTGAAAAGTCAGGGACGTCGCTTCCAATTTCACGCTGATTAATCATACAGCGTTTATGCCCATGAAGATACTCGATAGGGTCTTCTATTGTTATTATGTGTGAGCTTTTTGTTGTATTGATATGGTCAATCATTGCAGCAAGTGTTGTTGACTTACCAGAACCAGTTGGACCTGTTACGAGTACAAGTCCACGAGGCCTTGAAGCAAACTCCGCAAGTATTGGCGGCAAGCTCAATTCAGGCAATGTCGGAATATCGCTTCTCAAAAGACGTAAAGCAACAGCTGTGTTGCCTCTTTGTCTGAAAACGTTGACTCTGTGACGGAAGCCTTTTCTGCTGACAAATGTAAAGTCAGTATCATTCTGTTCTTTTATTGACTTTTTCTGCCTGTCATTTGTGATAACCTCACAAACTGACAGAATATCATATTCCGTCAGTTCAGTATATGTGCCGAGCCTCCTGAGTT
>CALMXN010000157.1 GCA_937871145.1 uncultured Clostridia bacterium | reverse complement strand
AAGAATTGAATACCTTACAGGTATTTCGACTCTACCGACTGAAACTTATGCAAATATTTTAAAGCCTGATAATAATGAAACATTTGTTGATGTCGGGGCTTATAACGGTGATACAGTTTCGGAATTTATAGAAAACACAAATAATAAATATAACCAAATATACGCCCTTGAGCCTGATAAAAGGAACTTTAAAAAGCTCACGAAAAACACTGAAGGCATTGAAAATACTGAGATTTTTAACTGTGCTGGCTGGAATGAGGATACTACACTAATTTTCTCAAAAAATTCAGGTCGTCAGTCAATGATAGCAAAGCAAGGCGTTGAAATTCAGGCTCGGTCTGTTGACAGTATTCTTGACGGCAGAAAAGCAACATTTATTAAGTATGATGTTGAGGGTGCTGAAAGAGAAGCTATCGCCGGAAGTACAAATACTATAATTAATTTTAAACCAAAGCTTAAAATTGCTCTGTATCACAGAAATGAGGATATCTTTGAAATACCGCTTATTATTAAAGAAATGAACAGTGATTATAAGCTTTATATGAGGAAGCTCCCGTATATTCCCGCGTGGGAGGTTAACCTTTTCTGTATATAAAATAAACTTGTAATATAAACATTAATATGTATAATAAAACATTGAACAGGAAGTGTCATTATGATAATAGATTTTCACGTTCACGCTTTTGATGAAAGAATTTCTGAAAAGGCAATATCAAAGCTTGAAGCAACATCAGATTTCAAGGCTTTTAACCGAGGAACAATAAAGGAAACTATTGATTGCTTTGATAAATGGGGCGTGGACAAGGGTGTACTCCTCACTATTGCTACAAAACCATCACAGCAGAGAACTATAAATGACTGGGCTTTTAATCAGGCAAGTGACAGAATTATCCCATTCGGAAGTGTTCATCCTGACGCTGAAGATGTTTTTGAAGAGCTTGAAAGAATAAAATCAATGGGACTTAAGGGAATTAAATTTCATCCAGACTATCAGGAATTTTTCATTGATGATGAAAAGATGTTCCCTATATATAAGAAATGTGCTGAGCTTGGGCTTATTGTGGTGTTCCACGCAGGATTTGATCCACTCTCACCTGATATAATTCACGCAGTACCTGAGGCTTCCGCAAGGGCATTCAAGGCTGTTCCTGATATGACAATGGTGCTTGCACATCTTGGTGGGATGAACCTATTTGATGATGTTGAAAAAAATCTTGTGGGGCTTGAAGGCAACCTTTATTTCGACACTGCTTTTATTAATAACAGCATAGATAAATCACAGCTTGAAAGAATAATCAAAAATCACGGCGCAGACAGAATTCTTCTTGCAAGTGACAGCCCATGGCATGAAGCATCAGGCGAAATTGCTTTAATAAAAAGTCTTGGCATTTCAGATGAAGATAAGGAGCTTATCCTACATAAAAACGCTGAAAGACTGCTTGGACTTTAAATATTATTTTATGGAGATTTTTTATGAAGAAATGGATTACCAACTCGGTGTTCTATCACATTTATCCGCTTGGATTCTGCGGAGCACCAAAGCAGAAAGAGGAGACTCAACCAGTTAACCGCATTGAAAAGGTTATTGAGTGGATTCCTCACATTAAAGGTCTGAACGCAAATGCAATATACTTTGGACCGGTATTTGATTCCGACAGGCACGGATATGACACAAACGATTACACAAAAATTGACTGGCGACTCGGCACAAATGATGACTTTAAAAAAGTCTGCGACGCTCTCCACGAAAATGGGATAAAGGTTGTTCTTGACGGAGTTTTCAATCACGTCGGCAGGAACTTCTGGGCTTTTAAAGACGTTATTGAAAAAGGGCAGGCTTCACCATACTGTTCTTGGTTTTCAGGAATTGACTTTTCAAGACAAAGTCCGATGGGTGACAGCTTTAACTATGACAGCTGGGAAGGTCACTCTACTCTTGTAAAACTGAATCTGAAAAATCAGGATGTCTGCAATCATCTTCTTTCTGCTGTTGGTGGCTGGATTGATGAATTCGGCATTGACGGAATAAGACTTGATGCTGCTGACTGTGTTGACATAAACTTTTTCAGGCAGCTTGTTGATTACACAAAACAAAAAAAGGATGACTTCTGGCTAATGGCCGAAATTATCCACGGTGACTATACTCGCTGGGCTAACCCTGACTTACTTGATTCAGTGACGAACTATGAATGCTACAAGGGTATCTGGTCATCACATAATGACAAGAACTATTTTGAAATTGCATACTCACTTAACAGATTGTTTGGTGACGGTGGAATTTAT
>CALMXN010000156.1 GCA_937871145.1 uncultured Clostridia bacterium | reverse complement strand
TTGTTTTATTGTGGTAATGGTCGTTTCAGCAGGAGCTTTATACTCTGATGGTGACTTGTCAACGGATATGGTTGTTCCGTCGGAACTGAATACAATCGTTCCTTGAATATCCGTTCTGAATGTTTGAACACCTTTATCTGCCAAACGCTTTAGGATTATATCATCTGGATGTCCGTATGAATTTCCTACGCCAACGCTTATGACGGCATAGGTTGGTTCAACTTTCTTGAGGAAATTTGCAGTTGTCGAACTTTCCGATCCGTGATGTCCGACCTTGAGAACGTCGCACTTGATGTTCGTCCATATTCCGTCCTCCTCACTTTTCTCTGCATCGCCGGTAAACAAGAAACGGTTGTCACCGTAAGTGAGCTTGATGACCAAGGAGCAGTTGTTCAGCTCATCATTATCAAGTTCTTTGGGAGCAACAACTTCAATCAGTAAATTGCCATCATCGAGAATGGTATCGCCTGCCATAGGAGAATATGTCTTAGCTCCGCTGTTCTGAATTGCAGTAAGCATATTTTCATATGCTTTCGTTGTATTCGTTGCAGGACTGAGGTAAATGCTTGATACATTGAAATTGTTTATGACATCTGCCATTCCTCCCATATGGTCTGAATGAGGATGTGTTTCAACAACATAATCAAGGCTGTCATATCCCTGCTGATGTATGTATGTGATAATCTTGTCGGCTTGACTTTCTTCCGCTGCGTCTATGAGCATAGTTTGACTATTCGGTAGCTCAATAAAAATGCTATCGCCTTGATTTACATCAATGAAATGAACGTACATTTTCTCGTTGTTTGGCTTCGTTCCGCCTGATGATGAACTTGTTTCTTCTGATGATATAATCGTTGCTTGCTCTGAAGTATCCGAGGATTGTTCTCCCAACGTAGTTGTAATAGTCGCAGAACTCGCTTCCGAAATCTCAGAAGCTTTTGAACTTGTATCTAAGGCTGTATTTAGTGCAGAAGTAGCATTCGATGAAGAACAAGCTGAGAATAATAGCATAGAGGATAAAGCAAGGGGCAAAATCACTTGCTTAAACAATTTCATATTGAACTCCTTTCGATATACCAAAGGCTTATACTTATAGTCTATTATAAACCGGTTGTCCCATTGTACGCCCAATGGAATACAATAAGCCAAATAAGCCACTCTTTGCGCAAAAGTGACTTACTTTTTGACTGACTTAGCTATGAAATTTATAACTTCTTCGGGAGTAGGTTTCGTCCCTTTCCGTGGAATTCTGCTCCAGTATGCTTGAACAGATTTATCCGTTGACTTCATTCCTTCATCAATAGCAGCCTGAATTTCTTTGCGTACTTCGGAAACGCTTATGCCCTCTTGCTGTGCGACTTTTCTTAATGCGTTCTTTGAATTCATATTACATCTTCTTTCTCATAAAATAGTTCTTAGAAAATTATATCACTTCACTTGTATGGTGTCAATGTGACACCATACAAAAAGAAACCAGTGTGGTATCATTAATGTGTATCTTATTTTAAGGAGATAGACCAATGGCTGTAATAAAAACGCAATTCACATTAAGGCTTGACCTTATTGACCACGCCAAAATAAAAAAGATTTCGGAAGAAGAAAATCGTTCAATGACTAATATGATTGAAATGCTTATTAAGAAAGAAATTAAGCGTTATGAGAATGAAAATGGAGAAATCAAAATAACTGATGAGGATATAACTATTCAGTAAAATGACTAAAGGGCAAATCGTGATTTTCACGATTTGCCCTTTTACTATTTTATCAGCATAATAATGCCTTACTCCAATTCTCCCGAACGTTTCTTCTGTGTTTCACGCTCCTGAGAATTGTCCTTACCAATAAGCATATCAACATTTTTCATAATGACTTCAAGCTCTTTCTGTTGGGATTTTGCTGAACCATATTGCTGATACAGCTTATCCTTTTCTGCATAAAGAGATTGCTGTTCGGCTCGGAGTTCCTTGATAAGTGGTGTCTTGCCGTCTTTCATATACGGCTGCAAAGATTTCTCTGCTGCCTTGAAAAGAATAAGCTCGCTTTCGTGTTCTCGCTTATACCTTTCTTTGAACGTAACCGTTTCTAATTTGGCGGCTATCGGCTTGGTCTGACGATAAACCTCAATATCGTGAATGATACAGTCAATCTCTTTGATACGGCTTTCAATCGGCTTGAGCTGAGAACGGGAAGTATCATAGAGTTGTTTCGCCGCCGCCATCTTTTCGGTCAGCTCGTCATAGCTCTGAATGTTATGGTCTGAAAGATAATTCATAGTCTTTGCCGCCATTTTCAGATTGT
>CALMXN010000155.1 GCA_937871145.1 uncultured Clostridia bacterium | reverse complement strand
TTCACTTGTTGACGGTTCTGAAGATTCAAGAACAATTATTTCAAAGAATGTTATTAAACAGGCAGTTAACCAGAAGGTTGCACAGGGATCAAAACCAAACCCTGGATTTTCTGATGCTTCATATAGCTCGGTCGTAGCATCAGGTGATAGAATGTTGTGGCCTACAGGTGGCGGACGTAACTATATTACAACTCACTTTATGCATTACGGACATAGAGGAATTGATATTGCATCAAGCGGTGTTCATCTTCCAATCTACGCTGCTCAGGAAGGTACTGTTATTGAAGCATGCTGGAGAAATTCTTATGGTAAAACAATTCTTATCAGCCATGGAAACGGTCTTACAACACGCTACGCACATATGACACAGCTCAATGTAGCTGCTGGTACACATGTTAGTAAGGGTCAAGTAATTGGCGTCATGGGTAATACAGGTAACTCATACGGTGTTCACCTCCACTTTGAGGTTCAGCAATATGGTCGACTCCTCAATCCTCTTAACTTTCTCAGGTAATAAAAAAGCTCTCATTAATTGAGAGCTTTTTTATGTTATTTTTTCAAGAACATTTATTTATTAAAACACTTGACAAGTTCTATGAGACCATATATAATAGTTAATTGTAAAGTAAATTTGCTTTACAGATATGAATTTTGTTTTCTGACATTAAAATGAGGTGAGATTTTGAGCAAGAATTTGAATCTTTCTGTTCTTCTCGATTTTTATGGCGATACTCTGACAGAAAAACAAAAAGACGTGCTTGAGCTTTATTACAACGAAGATCTCTCACTTGCTGAGATTGCCGAGCACGAAAAGATATCACGCCAGGGAGTTCGTGACAGCATCAAGCGTGGCGAGGATGCTCTTCTTGAACTCGAGCAAAAGCTTGGTATGGCTGAAAAGTTCAGTGTTGTTTCCACATTGCTTGACAGCATTAAGGAAAAGGCTGAGGCTATTTATAACGAAAGCTCAACATATAATTACTCAAAGGTTATTACTAAAAGCGCAGAGGATATTCTCCGTATTATCGACGAGAAATCACAGCTGCTTTAAAATTATCATACAAGGGGTGCCAGTATGGCGTTTGAAGGTCTTTCTGAAAAATTAGGTGGCGTTTTCAAGCGTCTGAAATCAAGAGGACATCTTACAGAAGCCGACGTTAAGGAGGCTATGCGTGAAGTCCGTCTTGCACTTTTGGAAGCTGACGTAAGCTATAAGGTCGTTAAGGACTTTGTCGCAAAAGTATCAGAACGTGCTATTGGCGAGGATGTTTTAACAAGCCTTACACCAGGACAGCAGGTTATTAAAATAGTTGACGAAGAGCTTTGTGCTCTTATGGGCGAATCCAATGCGAAAATAAAATTCCCTGCTCATCCTCCTTGCGTCATTATGATGTGTGGGCTTCAGGGTAGTGGTAAGACAACCCACAGTGCTAAGCTTGCTAAATACTTTAAGGCACAGGGTAAGCGTCCTTTGCTTGTTGCTTGTGACATTTACCGTCCTGCTGCTATCAATCAGCTACAGATTGTCGGTGAACGTGCTGACGTAAAGGTATTTGAAATGGGTCTGCAGAACCCTGTTAAAATCGCAAAGGAAGCTTTGAAGCATGCCAAGGATTACGGCAATGATGTCGTTATCATAGATACAGCCGGCCGTCTTCACATTGATGAAGAGCTTATGGACGAGCTTAAAAACATCAAAAAGGAAGTTACTCCTGATGAAATAATTCTTGTTGTCGATGCGATGACAGGTCAGGATGCAGTCAACGTTGCAAAGTCATTTGACGAAGCTCTTGGAATTGACAGCGTACTTCTCACAAAGCTTGATTCCGATACCCGTGGTGGTGCTGCACTTTCAGTACTTGCTGTAACAGGTAAACCTATCAAATTCGTCGGACTCGGCGAAAAACTTGATGATTTTGAAGTCTTCCATCCAGAAAGAATGGCTTCAAGAATTCTTGGAATGGGCGATATGCTCACTCTTATTGAAAAAGCTCAGAACACTGTTGATGAAAAGGAAGCTCAGAAGCTTGCTGACAAGCTCAAGAAAAATTCATTTGATATGAATGATCTCCTTGAACAGATGAAACAGCTTCAGAAAATGGGCCCACTAAAATCCATTATCGGAATGATTCCTGGTGTTGGCGGTAAAATAAAAGATGAGGATCTTGACCAAGGTCAGGCTCAGCTTAAAAAGACAGAGGCAATAATCTATTCAATGACAATTGCTGAAAGATCAAAGCCTACACTTATAAATCCTTCCCGCAAGAGAAGAATTGCCACTGGTAGTGGCACGAAGGTTGAGGATGTCAACCGTCTTTTGAAGCAGTTTGAACAAATGCAGAAAATGATGAAGCAATTCACCGGCAAGGGTGGAAAGAGACGCCTCGGACTACCTGGTCTTGGCGGAGGATTCCCAGGTATGCCGATGTAACCGCATTTTTATACAGTGTTTTGCTTTAATGGGGTGATAAAATGGCTTTTTCACATAATAACACCATTTTATGGTCCGCTGTTTTTATATCAATAGGCGCCTTGAAAATAATCAGTTCAGTATTTGATTTGTTTAAAGGCGAACGTCATAAGAAAACCCGTTCATATGTCTTTGGGATTATACTTGGCATAGTAATAGTAATCTGCGGGATTTTGCCATTGATGGGAATAGGTAGCTTTGTACCTTGCGATTAATCTGGATTATACGAAAGCGTGCTTTTTAAACAAAGCATAGCTATTGATTTGACATTGATGTTTTGTATTACCTGTATAAAACATTGATTATATAAGTAATTTTATGGAGGTGACTATAATATGGCAGTAAAAATCAGACTTAGAAGAATGGGTGCAAAGAAAGCTCCTTTTTATCGTATAGTTGTTGCTGACTCGAGATACCCAAGAGACGGTAGATTTATCGAAGAACTTGGTTACTACGATCCTACTAAAGAGCCAAGCGTTGTTAAGGTTGACGCTGAAAAGGCTAAGAAGTGGATTGCAAACGGAGCACAACCAACTGATACAGTAAAGGATATTCTTAAGAACAACGGCGTTCTTTAATTTTAAAGATCGCTTATCCACCTTTTTCGCTACTAAGCAATAGGAGGGTTTTGTATGAAAGAATTACTCGAAACTATCGTTGCAGATTTAGTTGAAGATAAATCAGCTGTTTCTGTTAATGTTGACGAGCCAAATGCAGAGGGCATAATTATATATCATCTGCACGTTGCTCCTGATGATATGGGAAGAGTTATCGGCAAACAAGGTCGTATAGCAAAAGCTATCCGTACTGTTATGCGCGCCGGAGCTGCCCGTAAAGATCAGAAAATCATGGTCGAGATTGACTAAGATTTCAAGAACAGCTCTATACGGGCTGTTTTTTGTTATATTACAATAATTACGCAGAAGACTATATAATTGAATAACACAACAAAATTTTCAAATAAAGCAGTAGCTTATTGAGGAAGAATAAAAGGTAATAATATGAGAAGAAAAGACAGAGAAATTACAGATATTAATTACATAATAAGTATAATTAAGAAATGCGATTGCTGCAGGATTGCTCTCTTTGACGAGAAATATCCGTATATAATTCCGCTGAATTTCGGAATGAACTATGAGAATAATAAGATTACATTATTTTTTCATTGTGCTAATGAAGGCAAAAAACTTGATCTTATAAAACAAAATCCAAATGTTTCGTTCGAAATGGATTGCAGTCATAAGCTTCTTGCTGGTGAAACAGCCTGTGCTTACAGTATGGAATACGAAAGCGTTATCGGTAGCGGCGTTGCCACTATTATCAACGAAAACAAAGCCGAAGTATTGACTCATCTTATGAGAAATTACTCAGATGAAAAAAACTTTCATTTTGATGAGAACGTTCTCAAAGCCGTGACTGTTTTTAAAATTGACGTAAGTGAAATTACAGCGAAAAGATTAAAAAGAAAATAATACTCTGGAGGGGTTCTTATAAAACAATATCTTGAAGTCGGAAAAATCGTTTCAACTCACGGAATAAAAGGCGAAGTCAAAATTCAGCCCTGGTGTAACTCCCCTGAACTTATAACTGATGTTGATAACTACTATTTCAATAACGGTAAGGATAGAATTGATGTTGAAAATGTCCGTATGCAAAAGAATATGGCTGTCATGAAAATCAATGGTATTGATACACCTGAACAGGCAGTAGCCTTTAGAAACAAGCTTGTTTTCATCAACAGGGATGACATTGAGCTTGACGAGGGTTGTTATTTTGTTCAGGATTTAATGGGTATGAAGGTCATTGACGCTGATAACGGAACTGAATACGGCATTATCGATGACGTTTCCGAAACTGGTGCGAATGATGTGTATCATATTAAAGCTGCTGACGGAAAAATGTATTATATTCCCGCTATTGCCGATGTTGTAATAAAAACCGATGTTTATAACAATACTATGACTATAAGACCGCTGAAAGGATTATTCGACGATGAAGATTGATATTGCAACACTTTTCCCTGAAATGTGTGAGGCATATCTTTCAGAAAGCATTGTCGGCCGTGCAAGGAACAAAGGTATCTTCACTGTGAACTGTCACAACATCCGTGATTATACTGAGGACAAGCACCGCCGTGTCGATGATACACCTTACAGCGAGCGTCAGGGAATGTTAATGCAGGCACAGCCTATATACAACTGCTATAAGGCTGTTACGCAAGGACAAGAAAAGCCTCACGTAATATATATGTCACCACAGGGAAAAACACTTACCCAGAAAAAAGTTAAGGAACTTTCTGCAATGCCCAGCATATTTATATTATGTGGGCATTATGAAGGCGTCGACGAAAGAGTCATTGACAAAATCGTTGATGAGGAAATCTCCATTGGCGACTACGTCCTGACAGGTGGGGAACTTCCTGCTCTGGTCTTGGTCGATTCAGTCGTACGCATGCTGGACGGAGTTTTATCAAGGGCTGATTGCTATGAGGACGAAAGTCATTACAATGGCCTTCTTGAATACCCACAATATACACGTACTGAAATATGGGATGATAAACAGGTTCCTGAAATTCTTCTTTCCGGGCACCACGCCAACATAAAAAAATGGCGACACTATAAGTCCCTTGAAAACACATATTTCAAAAGACCTGAACTTTTGGAAAACATCACATTAAGCGACGAAGACATAAGAATAATTCAGGAAATTAAGCAGAATAATAACATAAAATAGAAAACTATAACGTTTAGTTCGTTGAGTTTTTATGTACTTTAATTATAAATGCGAAAAACTTATAGTTAAAATGAACAAATTTGAAGATGAGTTATACAGCGTGTGTAATCAAAAAGCAGAATTTTGTGGACAATGCATGCTTTATTCAAACATTTAAGTTGACTATGCAAATTATTACTTGTATAATTAGTTTAAATCGTTTTAATTGTTTTCGAAGATATTCGATATAAGAATGGAGAGTTTTAATATGTACGTAAGAGATGTAACAGTCGAAAATCAAGTTGGTTTACATGCTCG
Organism: uncultured Clostridia bacterium; assembly: GCA_937871145.1. Taxonomy (GTDB): domain Bacteria; phylum Bacillota; class Clostridia; order Oscillospirales; family Ruminococcaceae; genus SZUA-444. The sequence goes on along the minus strand of CALMXN010000155.1, from coordinate 7,937 downwards.
TCCTGCTACTTTTTTTATTCAGAAGGCTAATGAATTCAAATCATCTATCTGGATTGAAAAGGAAGAAAGAAGAGTTAACGCTAAAAGCTTATTAGGTATTCTTTCACTTGGTATTGTTGGTGGAACATCCATCCGTATCATAGCTGACGGTTCAGATGAACAGGTTGCTGTTGAGGGCTTGGTTGAACTTGTTGAAAGTGGCTTCAGCGAAGAAGCAAGATAGTCTTGAATATAACAATTTCAGAGGTGTATTTATTTTTTAAATACACCTCTGTTTGTTTTTTTGTTGGATATTATTTTTGTAATAATTCTGTAATAAATTCTGGTAATATTAAGCTTGTAAGTTACAATTGCGTTACTTATTTATAATTTGCTCTTATTTTTTTCTTTTTATAACATATTTGCCTGCGAATTAACATTGTGTTCACATCTGTTTGATATAAATATGTTACAATTTGTAATAAGTTCTGACGAATTGCTTTGTTATATATTTTCTTTGATAAATTTTTTGCTTTAAATCACATTAAAAATCTTGCAAAATGCACAAAAATTATGTATTATTATAATAATAGGCATAATATATGCTGTTAATAAAATTGCAAGAAGAGGGGATATTGAATATGTCCAACAGATTATTTCAGAGTGTGGTACATCAGATGCGTGACACAATAGATTGCATTATTGGAGTTATTGATGAAAATGCTTCAATTATTGCCTGCAGCGATTTATCTAAAATCGGCACAACAAATGAATTCGTTTCGCTTGATTTAAATGATTCACATGACATTTTTGTAAGAGATGGATATACCTATAAACCATTCGGCGTACATATTAAGCCGGATTATGCAGTATTTGTTGAAGGAACAGACGAAGTTTCAGCAAAGTATGCAAGTATTCTCTCTATTACTTTGTCAAGCATCAAGCAGTACTATGATGAAAAATATGACAGAAACAACTTTATCAAGAATGTTGTTCTCGACAACGTTCTCCCTGGTGATGTTGGTATCAAAGCAAGAGAGCTGCATTTTAATGTAGATGTAAACCGTGTAATTCTTCTTATCAGAAGTTTGTCATCAAATGACGTTTCTGCTTTTGATGTTATACAGAACCTGTTCCCTGATAAAAACAAGGATTTTGTTTTCAATATAACAGAATCTGATATTGTTCTTGTCAAGGAAGTCAAGGCTAATGTTGATTCAAAGGATTTAGAAAAGCTTGCACGTTCTATTTCTGACACCCTTGGTGGTGAATTCTATACAAGAGTCAATGTCGGCCTTGGAACAGTTGTAGAAAACATCAAGGATCTTGCACGTTCATTCAAGGAAGCTCAGATTGCCCTTGAAGTCGGCAAGGTATTTGATACAGACAAGGTTATCGTTTCATACGAAAATCTTGGTATCGCACGTCTTATCTATCACCTACCAACAACCCTTTGTGAGACCTTCCTTCGTGAAGTGTTCAAAAAGGGCTCAATAGAATCACTTGACCACGAAACACTTTTCACTATTCAGAGATTCTTTGAGAACAACCTCAACGTATCAGAAACTTCAAGAAAATTGTTTGTACACAGAAATACACTTGTTTACAGACTCGAAAAAATCAAGAAGCTGACAGGGCTCGACCTGAGAGAGTTTGACCATGCTATTATATTCAAGATTGCACTTATGGTTAAGAAATACCTGTCTGCAAATCCCGTAAAATTCTAAACAATTTACAGGACGTCGCCTGATTAAAGTGCAAACTTATACAAATCAATTCAATCCATTATCTAAAAGGCGGTGTAAAAATGATTGAATTTAAAGATGTAAGCGTCACCTACCCTGGCGGCGTTCATGCTTTATCAAATGTTAATCTTAAAATCAATGACGGTGATTTTGCTTTTGTTGTCGGTTCATCCGGCGCAGGTAAAAGTACAATCATCAAGCTTATATTAAAGGAAGTCGAACCTACCATTGGTAATGTTCACGTTAACGGCTATAACCTTTCAAAGCTAAAGCGTTCAAGAATACCGAATCTTCGCCGTACTATCGGTGTTGTTTTCCAGGACTTCAGACTTATCCCGTCCATGACGGTTTATGATAATGTTGCTTTTGTGCTTCGGGTTATTGATGCTCCTCAAAAGTATATAAGAAGTCGTGTTCCATATGTTATCAGCCTCGTTGGTCTTGGCCACAAAGCGAAAAAATATCCGCATGAGCTATCCGGCGGTGAACAACAGCGTGTTGCTCTTGCAAGAGCACTTGTTAATGACCCTGCTCTTATTATTGCGGATGAGCCTACTGGTAATATTGACCCGACTCTATCATATGAAATCGTTGAACTATTTAAAGGAATAAACGCATGCGGGACAACCATTCTTATGGTCACCCACGAGCATGACATTGTTAAGCATTTTGGCGGAAGAATTATTAATATAAGCTCTGGTGCTGTTGCCTTTGATGAAGTAATAGGAGGCAGTAATGAAGTTAAGCAGTTTTAATTATCTTATGAAGCAGGGCGTCAGAGGCATCTGGAAGAACAGGCTAATGTCATTTGCTTCATTCTGTATTATGCTTGTATCTTTGTTGATGGTCGGACTTTCTGTTCTTGTTACTATTAATGTCAACAGAATTATCAGAGGAATTGAAGACAAGAACGAAGTCGTTATCGTAATTAAAGACGGTACAGATGAAAACGCTATAAAAACACTTGAGGCTCAACTCAAAAACACTGATAATGTAATGGATGTTAGCTTTTATTCAAAAGATCAGGCATTAAATCAGATTAAACAATCAATGCCACCTGAACAGCAGAATCTATTCTTATCCTTTAAAGAAAATCCTATGCCTGATACATACAGAATCCGATTGTCAGACATAGCAAAAATGACTTCAACAACGCAACAGATTGAGTCCTATCTGAATGTTGACTCAGTTAAAAAGCCAACAGAATTTGCTGACATACTTGTCAGCATCAGAACAACAGCAACTATCATTTCCACAGCGCTGATAATTGCACTTGCAGTTGTATGCATTGTTATTATTTCAAATGCAACAAGAACAAGCGTATTCTCAAGACGTAAGGAAATTAATATAATGAAATTTGTTGGTGCTACCAACACATATATCCGAATACCTTTCTTTATTGAAGGTGTTACATTGGGCGTTTTTTCCTCCCTGTGTGCATTGCTCATAACAAAGTTCGTATACGATACACTGCAGAAAACACTTACATCCAACTTTGCAATGAATACGCTCTTAGGCACAGGAAATATATTGCCATTCAAAAAAATAATTCTATATGTTGCTTTTGCATATTTATTAACAGGAGTATTACTTGGTACATTCGGAACAGTATCAAGCACAAGAAAACACTTGAAAGTATAATCAGGGAGGCTTAAATGAAAAAATCAGTATTAAAACGTTGCTTTGCTGTATTGTTGGTTTTAGTGCTATGCTTTGCTGCAATTCCACAGAATGAATCAACTTCCATCAAAGCAGAAGCTAAAACTGTTGAACAACTTGAAAAGGAAATACAGGCTTTAAAGAAAAAGCAGAAACAATACAATTCGATGATTTCATCTATTGGCTCTGACATTAGTAAAGAAAAACAGAAGCAAGTTGCAATAAATAATCAGATTACCACAACGCAGTCATTAGTTGCCTCACTAAATACACAGATAACAACTCTTCAGAACCAGATTACTACTCAGGAAGGCAAAATCAAACAGCAGCAAGGCGAAATTGACAAGCAGGTTGAAGCGTTCCAGCAAAGAGTACGGGCAATGTATCTTGCAGGAAACGATTCAGTTGCAGCTGTTCTTCTCGGCTCAAGCGATTTCTTTGATATGCTTATGAAGCTTGAACTTATCCAGAGAGTATCTGAGCATGACAATCAGATGATCAATCAGCTTATTGCTTTGAAAAAAGAATATGAAGCAACAAAACTCAGTCTTCAGAACAACAAAAAGACTCTTGAATCCTCAAAGGCTGAACATGACAAGAACCTTACTGGACTTAATTCACTATACGACCAGACTGCTGAAATGGTTGCTTTCAAGAAAAAGCAGCAGAACGAATATCAGAACCTTTCAGCAGCACAGAAGGCAGCTATCGAAAAAGCTGAAAAGGAAGTAGACAGAATTCTTGCTGAGGAAGCACGGAAAAACGGCGGAACCTTAACAGGTCAATTTGTTTGGCCTCTACCAGGCTATAAATACATAACCTCATACTTTGGCTGGCGTACACTCTGGGGAAGGCGTGACTATCACAGAGGAATTGATATTTCAGGAAGTTATGTTTACGGTAAACCTATAGTAGCAGCTGCTTCGGGTAAGGTTGTAATTGCTAAAACAGGACATCCAAGCTACGGTAATTACGTCGCTATTGCGCATGGTAGTGGTTTCACAACACTTTATGCTCATGCAAGCAGACTGAATGTCAAGGTCGGACAGTATGTAAAGGCAGGGGATGTTATTGCTTATATAGGAAGTACAGGTAATTCATCTGGTGCTCATCTACACTTTGAAGTTCAAAAGAACGGACAGCTTCAGAATCCGCTAAACTATGTAAGATAATATGATACTTCACTCCTGTCATTCCAATTTATGAATGTCAGGAGTGCGTACTTATTAAATATAATTTTCTCAGGAAGGTACATTTATGAATAAGAAAATTTCACTGGGACTTGCAATAACTATTACTGCAATATGTTGTGCAGTTACCTTTGTTCTGACATCAAGCTTTTCCCTTAACAACTTCAACAGTAATGTTCAGGGCGTCAAGGAACGTGCAGAAATGTACAAGAAGCTTGATACTATCGACAACTACATCAGGAATTATTATATTGGTGAATACGACCACCAGAAGCTCCTCGATGCTATATCAGAAAGCTATGTTTCAGTACTGAATGACAAATGGGCAGCATATTACTCTGCATCTGATTTCACGAAGGACCAGAAATCCGATGACGGATATCTCGTTGGTATCGGAATTACTGCCACAAAGGATGAAAGCGGATATATCCATATTGATTCAGTCGAACCAAACTCACCTGCTCAGGAAATGAGTATTAAAGCCGGCTCACTTATTATTGCTGTCGATGACAAACAGGTTCTTTCAGAAGGCTATCAGAAGTCTGTTGAGGCAATCACTGGCGAAAGCGGAACATCCGTTAAGCTTACGATAAGAACTGATGGTGAGGACAGAACAATAACCCTCACAAGAAAACAAATTGAAATAGTTTCTGTCAATTCAAAGATGATTGACAATATAGGTTACATTCAGATTACTACTTTTAATACAAAAACATTAACACAGTTCAAGCAGGCTGTTAATGCCCTTATTTCTTCAGGCGCAAAGGGACTTGTGTTTGATGTGAGAAATAATGGTGGCGGACTTCTTGATCCGACACTAAAAATGCTTGACTTCCTACTTCCAAAAGGGGATATTGCTACAGCAACATACAAAAACGGCAAGACTGAAGTTCTTGGGAAATCTGACAAGAGTGAAATCGATACTCCTATGATTGTCCTTGTAAATTCAAGAACAGCAAGTGCTTCCGAGCTTTTTGCTTCTGCTTTAAGAGATTTCAACAAAGCTTCACTTGTCGGCACTAAAACTTATGGCAAGGGCGTTATGCAGAACACATATCAGCTACAGGACGGTAGCGCTATAAAATTCACAATCGCTAAATTCCAGACTACTAAATCACCAAACTTTGATGGTGTCGGATTAAAACCTAACTATGAAGTTGCACTTGAAAATGACACAGCCTCTGACATTGCAAAGCTTGATGAAAATACAGATACACAACTTAAAAAAGCAATTGAAATACTTTCAACTTCAATCGATTAATTATTTTATCCCTTTCATTTTATGAGAGGGATAATTATTTGTCTGAATTTATTGTTAAAAAGCCCGAAATGTGCTAAAATAATAAAGTTAAACGTGGTTGAAAAACCTCCGCCACCATTATAAACTGAAAGGATTGTAATTGAAAATGACAAACAGCTATGAAAGCCCATTCTGCACAAGATATGCCAGTAAGGAAATGCAGTACATTTTCTCTGCAGATAAAAAATTCACTACCTGGAGAAGACTCTGGGTTGCACTTGCAAGAGCTGAAATGAAGCTTGGCTTACCTATCACACAGCATCAGGTTGACCAGCTTGAAGCAAATATAGACAATATAGATTATGATGTAGCCGCAGAACGTGAAGCACTTGTACGACATGATGTTATGGCTCACGTATATACCTACGGTGTTGCCTGCCCTGACGCAAAAGCTATCATACACCTTGGCGCAACATCCTGCTACGTTGGTGATAACACAGATATTATTGTTATGCGTGATGCATTAAAGGTTGTAAGAAGAAAGCTTATCAATGTTATTGCACAGCTTGGAAGATTCGCTGATGAATACAAGGCTATGCCTGCGCTTGCTTACACACACCTTCAGCCAGCACAGCTTACTACTGTCGGTAAGAGAGCTACTCTATGGTGTAATGAACTGCTTATGGATCTTGAAGAAATTGATTATAGAATTTCAACATTAAAGCTTCTTGGACAAAAGGGTACTACTGGTACACAGGCTTCATTCGTTGAACTTTTTGAAGGCGATTCAGAAAAGATAAAGAATCTTGAAAAAATGATTTGCGAAGAAATGGGCTTTAAAAGTGCTGTTCCTGTTTCTGGTCAGACATATTCAAGAAAAATCGATGCGCAGGTTCTTTCTACTCTCGGTGGAATTGCACAGAGCTGCAGCAAATTCTCAAATGATTTAAGAATTCTTGCAAACTTTAAGGAAATGGAAGAACCTTTTGAGAAAAACCAGATTGGTTCATCAGCTATGCCTTATAAGAGAAATCCTATGCGCTCAGAACGTATAACATCACTTTCAAGATATGTAATCATTGATACATTGAACCCTGCATTCACATCAGCTACACAGTGGTTTGAAAGAACACTCGATGACTCAGCAAACAAGAGAGTCGCTGTTGCTGAAGGTTTCCTTGCTGTTGATGCTATTCTTAATATTATGCTCAACATCACAGACGGACTTGTTGTTTATCCAAAGATTGTTCACCAGCGTGTTATGAGAGAACTGCCTTTTATGGCAACAGAAAATATTATGATGAACGCTGTTAAAAAAGGTGGCGACCGTCAGGAGCTCCACGAAAAATTAAGACAGCATTCTATCGCTGCCGGCAAGGCTGTCAAGGAAGAAGGTCTTGACAATGACCTTATGGAGCGTATTATTGCTGACCCAAGCTTTATGATTACACGTGACGAAGTCAATGAAATCCTAAAGCCTGAAAAATTCATAGGACGAAGCAGGGAGCAGGTTGAAGAGTTCCTTGAAAACTGTGTAAAGCCAGTAATTGACGCAAATAAAGATATCCTTAATGAAAAGGGCGAGCTTACTGTATAACCTTATAAATTTTATTTTTAATTATCATAGACTTATACAAAAATAGCCCCCACAATCTTAAACTTATTGACTTTTTACTGAAAAAATACTATACTATTTAAATGAATGTCGATTGTATTTTCGGACAAGCAATGCTGAATTTACAGCTCGCTACGTTAATTTATATATAGGAGGATTAAGAGTGCGACACATAAAAAAACCTGTGTTTTTCATTGTATTCTTTTGCATAGTGATATTCGGGTTGTTAACAACCTTCGGAGTTCACTATTCATATGGTGATGTTAAGCACACTTATATTAAAGGCATCAACGATATCCGTTGGGGTATTGATATTAAAGGCGGAGTAGATGTAACCTTTAACCCGCCAGAAGGCACTAATGCTACAGAAGCGCAGCTTGATGCTGCAAAATCTGTAATTGAACAGCGACTTGTTTCGCTGAGTATTACAGACTATGATCTTTATGTTGACTATAAGAGTGACCGTCTGATACTCAGATTCCCATGGAAATCTGACGAAGCTGACTTTA
>CALMXN010000154.1 GCA_937871145.1 uncultured Clostridia bacterium | reverse complement strand
CAAGCAACAACAAAGCGTTGTGATAATCGCATCGCTGAATAGCAACATCTCTTGCGTGGTATCGTGGTGACGCCTCGGATTTATAGGTTCGCTCGCCCTCTTCATCCATAATAATGAGTCCTATATTTTCAAGAGGGGCAAAAACTGCACTTCGTGTTCCGATGACAATTTTAGCATCTCCCGACTTAATACGCTTATACTCGTCCACTCTTTGTCCAAGAGAAAGGTTACTGTGTATTACTGCGATAGTTTCGCCAAATAGCGCTCTGAATTTTGCAACCATTTGTGGAGTAAGTGATATTTCAGGGATCAGCAGAATTACAGTTTTATTGATTTTCAACGTGTACTCAATCAGTTTCACAAAAACTGAAGTCTTTCCACTTCCCGTAATTCCATGCAAGAGTGCTCCGCCAGCTTTATTGAGAGATATAAGTTCTTTTATTCCCTCAAAGGCTTGCTTCTGTTCATCGGATAAGATAATGTCATCAGGATTTTGTGCTTCATATTCATTTGTGACAGGAGTTCTCAGTACCTCGTAATCATATACCGTGAGGACTTCTTTTTTGACTAAAGCATTAATTACTGAAGAAGTAACATTGCAAAGGTAACAAATTTCTTTGACTGATGCACAGCCACATTCTTCAAGCATTTCAATAATTGTGTTTTGCTTGTTTGTCAGCTTTATCGGGAAGCTTTCGCTTGCATATCTGTCAGAGAGCCTTACCATCCTGACAGTTTCGTCACCGACATTACGCTTGAACTCATTGCTTTCGACAAGATAACCTTTTTCAACAAGGCTTTCAATTATTTTTCGGTTATCATTCTCAACAGCGTTTTCAATTAATTTATCGAATTCTTTTGATACGGAATTTTTCAGGGATTTAATAAATTCAATCTCAGCAGGCTCAAGTGACAAATCAACATCCTTGTCACTAAGAGAATATTTTGTATTGAAATTTATTCCTAATCCACGTGGTATTACTGAACTCAAAGCCTCAAAATAAGTGCAGAAGGTATTTTCTTTAAGCCAGAAAATAATCTTCATAAGTTCCTCATTTACACAAGGAGTAGAGTCAATAACACTTAATATCGGTTTTAAAGCCGGATCAAAATAATCCTTGAAATATGTCCTTGTAACAAACCCTATGCGTTTTCTGTTTCCACGTCCAAAAGGAACAAGCACACGCATACCAGCCTGAATTTTATCTTCAAGCTCTTTTGATATGAAATAGCTATACTCCATATCATAATTATATGAGGTGCTGCTCAATGCTACTTTTGCAACCATAAAATTACCTAGCATTTCAATCACCTCATATACAAGTTAATTATTTCCTTTTTGCTATTGAAGGATCTTCAATAATTCTGTACTGTCCTGATGCAAACTCTTCGACAGCTGTTTTAACTGGTTTTTCTTCTAAAGTTTCTTTGTTTTCAACAAGTTCATCTGCAATCTGTCTTGCTCTTTTAGCGACTGCTATTACCAATGAATAATATCTTTCATTGTTTTTTAAAATCTGTGATACTGCTGGTCTAAGCATTATTCAACACCTCTTCTATTTTATTTGAGTTCTTTATATTTGTCAGCTTTGAAGCAGTAATTATTGCCTCAAAATCAGTTATGGCTTTTTCTAGCTCGGCATTTATCATTATATAATCATAATTCTTTGCACATTTAATTTCTCTTACTGCTTCGCCAAGCCTTTTTTCAATAATCTCAGCACTTTCTGTTCCTCTTTTGTTTAATCTGCGACGAAGCTCACCTACTGACGGTGGCAAAATAAAAATCATCACCGCATCTGAGAAATTCTTTTTAACCTGCATAGCACCATTTGTTTCAATTTCGAGGATTACATCATAACCCTCACTAAGCTTTTCTTCAACTGGCTTTCTAGGCGTACCATAATAATTATCACAGAATTCAGCATATTCAAGAACATCATTATTATTAATCAATTTTTTAAATTCTTCTTTTGTGTGAAAACAATAATTAACTCCATCTATTTCACCTGGTCTCGGATTTCTTGTTGTCGCAGATACAGAATAATAAAGATTATCGTTGTTTTTCAAAACAGTCTGAAGAATTGTTCCTTTACCGCAACCAGCTGGTGCAGAAACTACATATAATACTCCGCTATTCATCTTCATCCTCCGCTTCCATTCTGCCTGCAACAGTTTCCGGTAAGGATGCACACAAAACAACATGATCAGTATCCATTATTATTACTGCACGTGTTCTTCGTCCGTAAGTTGCGTCAATCAGCTTTCGTTTTTCTTTTGCTTCCTGAATAATTCTTTTTATTGGTGCAGATTCAGGGCTGACTATTGCTAATAACCTTGATGAGGAAACCATGTTGCCAAAACCAATATTAATAAGCTGCATACTATCACCTATTCTATATTCTGAATCTGTTCTCTGATTTTCTCAATCTCAGATTTAAGGTCAACAACAATTTTAGTTATTGCTAAATCCTGCGCCTTTGAACCTATTGTATTAACCTCACGGTTAAATTCCTGAACAAGGAAGTCAAGCTTTCTGCCAATAGCCTCATCAGACTTCATTAAATCCCTGAACTGATTAATGTGGCTTCTTAAGCGGACAGTTTCTTCATCAACAGCAGTTTTTTCAGAAAAAATTGCTGCTTCAGTCAGAATTCTCTGCTCATCAATATTATTGTCAACTAAAAGTTCTTTTAATTTTGTATATAGCTTCTCACGATAATTTTTTGTTGTTTCAGGTGATTGCTTTTCAATGATTTCAATGTTCTTTTCAATATAGTCAAGTCTTCCCATAACATCATCAAACATTTTCGAACCTTCAACTTCACGCATTTCAATGAATTTTTCAATAGCTTCATTGAAAACAGGATTAACAAGATTCCATATTTCATCCTCGTCATCAATTTCTTTTGTTACAGTAAAGACATCGGAAATTTTCAGCAATTGTGACAATGAAAGATCATCATTAAGGTTTAATGTTTCATTTGCTTTTTTCAAAGCATCAACATATCCCTTTGCTACTGATTCATTAATTGCAATCTGTTCATCAATACCATTTGTGTTATAGATTGAAACACATACTTCAGCCTTGCCACGTGATATTTTATTGTTAAGTCCTGATTTAAGCTTTTCCTCAAGATAGCCGTATGCTCTTGGAACTCTTGAAGAAAATTCAAAATATCTATGATTAACAGAACGGATTTCAACAAGAATGCTTTTCCCGTCAACATCAGCTAATGCTCTGCCATATCCGGTCATACTTTTTATCATATTATCACATCTTTCGATATATTAATATCAGTTTCGCTTTATAATTAAGCAACAATTCAATATTTAAATTATTATAGCATTTATCATCAAATAAAGCAAGTAATACCAATTAAAAAATAGCTACCTGATGGTAGCTATTTATTATTTTAAACTGGATGAACCTGATTTTGTGCATCTGAATGAGCACTGTCAATGCTGTACATCTTATTTCTTCTCTTTTCAAAGAATTTTGTAGCAACTGGTCCGAATTGTGCATAGCTGAGAACGTCTTCTTCCTGTTCAACCCATTCAGCACATTCTTCACGGAGCTTATCAAGCTCTGGCTTTAGTAAATCAGCAGGACGGCAATCGATAGGTTCTGCATCACCGATAATTTTCTTTCTGAATTCAGGATCAATCGGAGCAGGTGTTCTACCATATTCTCCTCTGACAAGTCCCTTGAATTCCTTAGTAACTGTCTTGTATCTTTCACCTGTAATTACGTTGAATACAGCCTGAGTACCAACAATCTGTGATGTTGGTGTAACAAGTGGTGGCATACCAGAATCAGCACGAACCCTTGGTACTTCACGGAGAACTTCGTCAAATTTGTCAACCTTTCCAGCCTGTTTAAGCTGTGAAAGAAGATTTGAAAGCATTCCGCCTGGAACCTGATATATAAGTGCTGAAGCATCTGTAGCAAGCATCTTTGGATCAAGCAAGCCACTGTCAAGATACTTCTGTCTTAACTTCATAAAGTAATCTCTTACTTCTGTGAGTTTTGCAAGATCAATTCCTGTGTCATATTCTGTTCCCTGAAGAGCAGCAACCATTGATTCTGTAGGGGCATGTGATGTTCCTAAAGCTAATGGTGACATTGCAGTATCAATAATATCAGCGCCAGATTCAATACCCTTTAACAAGCACATTGAAGCAAGACCTGATGTGTAATGAGTATGGAGTTGTACTGGAAGGTCAACAACAGATTTGATTTTCTTAACAAGCTCTGCTGTCTTATATGGTGTAAGTAAAGCGGCCATATCCTTGATACAGATTGAATCTGCACCAGCATCTCTGATCTGTTTTGCATAATTCATATAGTACTCATCTGTGAATATATCACCAAGTGTATAGGAAATAGCAACCTGAGTATGTGCGCCTTCTTTTTTAGCAGCATTAATTGCTGTTTCAAGATTTCTGATGTCGTTCAATGCATCAAAAATTCTTATAATATCAATACCATTTGCAATAGATTTCTGAACAAAATATTCAACAACATCATCAGCATAATGACGGTAGCCAAGCATATTCTGACCTCTGAAAAGCATCTGGATTTTTGTATTAGGTAAGTTTTTCTTTAAAGTGCGAAGTCTTTCCCATGGATCTTCATTCAAGAAACGAAGGCAGGAATCGAGATC
>CALMXN010000153.1 GCA_937871145.1 uncultured Clostridia bacterium | reverse complement strand
AATCAATTTTTAGAATATTAGCAGTTCTAACTTTAATACCTGTTCTTCTTTTTTCAGGTTGTATAAAGAAAAAAGATAAAGAATCAGGCGACCAGTCACTAAATAAAGTAACAAAAAAAGGTGAGCTTGTTTTAGGACTTGACGCTTCTTTCCCACCAATGGGCTTTAAGGATGAAAACAATAAAATTGTTGGATTTGATATTGATGTTGCAAAAGAAGTATGCAGCAGAATGAATATTAAATTGAAAACTCAGCCAATTAACTGGGACAGTAAAGAACAAGAACTTGATGCTGGTAATATTGATTGTATCTGGAATGGTATGTCATACAGTGAAGAACGTGCTCAGAAAATGACACTTTCAAAGCCTTATATGAATAACAATATGGTTCTTGTTGTTCGTAAAGATTCTGGCTATACAACACAGGCTGATCTTAAAGATAAGAAGATTGCAGTTCAGAATGGTTCAACAGCACAAACAGTTCTTGATGCTTCCGACTTTAAGAAAACTGTAAAAAGAACTATTTCTCTTAAGGATAACGTTTCTGCTTTCATTGAACTTGATATGAAGACTGTTGATGCTGTATTTGTTGATGTAGTTGTTGCTGATTATGTTATCGCTACTAATCACAAGGATTATGTAATACTTCCAGATGGTCTTGCAGATGAGCAGTATGTTATCGGCTTTAGAAAAGGTGACAATGCATTGAAAGATAAAATTGATGCTACACTTATTGAGATGAAGAAAGACGGAAAGCTTGCTGAAATATCAAATAAATGGTTTGGCAAGGATGTTACAACAGTTAAATAACTGGATATTTTTTTCTGATTATAAAAGCGTGAAAGATATTGCCTTTCACGCTTTTATACGTTATAATGATAAAGTATTAAAAGTGTTGGGATGTAATAAAAATGGATTATGCAAAAGTTATAAATATACTTAGTAGTGGCATAGGGACAACTTTAAAAATATTTGGACTTACATTACTGTTTTCAATTCCTCTTGGTATGCTTGTTGCACTTGGAAGAATGTCAAAATGTAAGCCATTATCATGGCTTCTGAATATTTACATACTGATAATGCGCGGAACCCCTTTAATGCTTCAGATTATTGTTGTTTTCTTTGCGTTACCGACACTCCAGCAGAACCCTCCAGGATTCCTGAAAGGATTCTTTGAAACTTATCAGATCGAAAACATGGAAAGATTTACAGCAATCATAGTTGCTTTTTCAATTAACTATGCTGCTTATTTTGCGGAGATATTTAGAGGTGGAATACAATCAATACCAAAGGGACAATATGAAGCTGCTTTCTGCCTTGGATTTACAAAACGACAGACATTCTTTAAAATAATACTTCCACAGGTAATAAAAAGGGTTCTTCCTGCAACCTCTAATGAGGTTATATCTCTTGTCAAGGATACATCTCTTGCGTCTGTTCTTATTGATTATGAATTGTTTGTAATAGCTACGCAACAGAAAAATCTATATGTAAGTCTTACACCTTTATTTATTGCTGGAGCTTTTTATCTGTTAATGTGTTCTGTTATAACGATAATTTTCTGGCTTGCAGAGAAAAGACTTAATTATTATAAATAAGAGGTTAAATAATGGCTATTTTAGAAGTTAGAAATATATCAAAAAAATTTAATAAGACACAAGTTTTAAAGGATATATCTTTTGACGTTAATGTCGGTGATGTTGTTGCTATAATTGGGCCATCAGGTTCTGGTAAATCAACATTATTAAGATGCGTTAATCAGTTGGAAAAAGTAAATGGTGGTACTATAAAAGTCTGTGATATGGATATGATTGTTGGTTATAACGACAAAAAGCCTCTATATGCAGAACCAAAGGTTCTTCGTGAAATACGCTTGAAGATTGGCCTTGTCTTTCAGAATTTTAATCTTTTTCCACATATGAGTGTTAAGAAAAATATTATTCAGGCTCCAGTTGATGTATTAAAACAGGATAAACATACTGCAAATGAAACAGTGGATAAACTTCTTGAGAAAATGGGATTGAGTGAAAAAGAAAACGCATATCCTTGTGACCTTTCAGGTGGGCAGCAACAGCGTGTTTCAATAGCAAGAGCGCTTGCTTTGAATCCTGAGATACTTTTTTTTGATGAACCAACCAGTGCTCTCGATCCTGAGCTCACAGGTGAAATTCTGAAAGTCATTAAAGACCTTGCTAAAGAAGAAATGACAATGGTAATAGTAACACATGAAATGGCTTTTGCACGTGATGTTGCTGATCATGTAATATTTATGGATGATGGTGTAATTGTTGAAGAGGGGACACCTGATGAAGTGTTTGGAAATACTCAGAATGAAAGAACAAAACAGTTCCTCCAGAGATTTAATGACAGATAAAGACAGCTGATTATTTATTCGTCTATAATATAATTATATTTATATAAAGAATAGGGAGAATGCTATGTCTTATAAAGAAAGATTTATAGAGATATATAATACATATATAAAGCGAGATGGAGCTGATAAGCTTCTTGAGTATCTGACATCAAAGAATTGTGATTTTTTTGATGCTCCAGCGAGTACAAGATTTCATGGTTCATATAAAGGTGGCCTTTGTGAGCATTCTCTGAATGTATATGACTGCCTTAAGTCTTATCTTGAGAGTGACAGGGCAAAAAATACATATAACTTAGATTATTCTGATGAAACAATTGCTATTGTTGCTTTGCTACATGACTTATGTAAGATTAATGTATACAAACCAAGTTCCCGGAATGTAAAAGGCGATGACGGAAAGTGGACAAAGGTTGACACTTTTGAGTTTAATGATACTCTTCCATATGGTCACGGTGAAAAATCAGTATATATAATAACAGGCTTTATGAGGTTATCCCGTGAAGAAGCATTTGCAATCAGATATCATATGGGCTTTTCCGGTGAAGAAAACAAAATTTCAATAGGAAATGCTCTTGAGATGTTTCCTCTTGCACTTTCTACTAACATAGCTGATATGGAAGCTACTTTTTATCTTGAAGATAGATAAATAATTATTGACTTTTTATCAACGATATAATATAATATTATATCGTGATGTGCTGTTATAGCTCAGTTGGCAGAGCACTTCCTTGGTAAGGAAGAGGTCGACAGTTCGAATCTGTTTAACAGCTCCATATAAACAACGTAAAATAGGCATTTGCAGACTTCTGTAGATGCCTATTATTTTTTACTAGAAAAAATGTTCAACAAATGTTCAACAAGATATCAAAAATCTATATTTCTATATAGTTATGTAATCTGTATCTATGTGCATAATACGCACTTTGCGCAGAACGATTACTAATTAAATAAGTATTATATTGAGCCGCAGTTTAGCGTGTTTATATTTACTTCTCCAAATCAATATAGTATAATAATGGAAAGAAAATATGGATATATAAAAGATAGAATAATCTTTATTAAACGATGATGAGAAAGGTTATAACGTTTTTACTGAGTATAGTATTTTTTTAACTGAATGAGGGTGATTAATATTAAGGATAAATATGAGATAAATGAGTTAGCATTTTATGCTATGGGAGATTTAAATTTTTACAGATCACAAAAAGTATTTGAGCGTAATGCACAACTCAATCCTTGCTTTTTAACATATAATAATCTTGGCTA
>CALMXN010000152.1 GCA_937871145.1 uncultured Clostridia bacterium | reverse complement strand
TATATTTCAAAGCGACGTGAACTTCTCAACAAAATTAAAAGGAAATATGGACCTGAGCTTTCGGATGTAATTGCTTTTTATAACAAATGTGTCAGTGAGCTTGAACAACTTACAGGTAATGAGAGTAAAATTGAAGTTCTTAAAGAGAAAAAATCAATGTTACTTAATGAAGTTACAGTAAAGGCGAAGAGTCTTTCTGTTGCACGAGAAAATGCGTCAGAAAAATTTATAGACCAGGTTACAAAAGAGCTTGCTTTCCTTGATATGCCAAGTGTAAAGCTTGAAGTTTTACAGACGAAAGGAAAGCTTACTGCTCACGGAATGGATAACATTGAATTTCTTATTTCTGCAAACATTGGTGAACCGCCTAAACCGATTGCAAAGATTGCTTCTGGTGGTGAGCTTTCAAGAATTATGCTTGCTCTTAAAAACGTTCTTGCTGATAAAGATAATATTCCAACATTGATTTTTGATGAAATTGATACTGGCGTGAGCGGCCGTGCTGCACAAAAGATAGGAATAAAGCTTGAGGAAATATCAAAGTTCAGGCAAGTTTTATGTGTAACACACCTAGCTCAGATTGCTGTAATGGCTGATAATCATCTGTATATAGAAAAGAATGTTGTTGATAATGCAACTGTTACAAAGGTAACAACTCTTGATTTTAATGACCGAAAGAAAGAAATAGCAAGAATAATGGGCGGTGATAATATAACTGATCTGATGCTTAAAAATGCGGAAGAACTAATAACTACATCAAAGAAGTTAGTTAAAAATTAACATTGACATTATTTTTCAATTGTGATAACATAATACAAAAGCTATGAAGAGAGCAAGTAGCATTAATTGATAATTACAGAGAGCCTTTGGTTGCTGGAAAAAGGCATTTAGATTTTTGTGAATACGTCTTGGAGCTTATATTCTGAACATATAAGTAGGAATATACGGTTTTGCACCCGTTATAGTGTCAATGAGGCTGAAATATAATTTCAGCAAATTGAGGTGGTACCACGGGGTAACATTTTGTATGTTAATCGTCCTCTGTTAAGTATTTTTACTTGACAGAGGATTTTTGTTTGTATTAAATTAATTAAGGAGAAAATTATGACTATTTTTGAAGAACTAAAAAGACGTGGTCTTGTTGCACAGACTACTAATGAAGAAAAAATTAAAGAACTGCTTGATACACAGAAGGGTGTAAAATTCTACATTGGATTTGATGCAACAGCTGACAGCCTTCATGTTGGGCACTTTTTACAGCTTGTTGTTATGAAAAGATTGCAGATGTCTGGGCATATTCCAGTTGCACTTTTAGGAACAGGAACAACAATGGTTGGTGACCCAACAGGTAAAACTGATATGAGAAAAATGCTCACTGTCGATGAAATAAATCATAATGCAGAGTGCTTTAAAAGACAGATGTCAAAGTTCATTGAATTTGGTGATAACAAAGCGTTGATGGTCAAGAATGGCGACTGGCTTATGAATATGAACTATATTGAGTTCCTAAGAGATATCGGAAGATATTTCTCAGTAAATAAAATGCTTACTGCTGAATGTTTTAAGTCACGTCTTGAAAAGGGATTAAGCTTCCTTGAATTTAACTATATGCTAATGCAGAGCTATGACTTCCTGCATTTGAATAAAGAGTTTGATGTAAAAATGGAGCTTGGCGGAGATGATCAGTGGTCAAATATTATTAATGGTGTTGATCTTGTCAGACGTGTTGAAGGAAAAGAAGTTTACGGTATGACATTCACGCTTCTTACAACAAAAGAAGGTAAGAAGATGGGTAAGACTGAAAAGGGTGCTTTATGGCTTGATCCAGAAAAATGCTCACCTTATGACTTCTTCCAGTATTGGAGAAACGTCGGCGATGATGATGTTATCAATTGCCTGAAGCTTTTGACATTCCTGCCTATTGAAGAAATTGAGGAAATGGAAAAGTGGCAGGGTAGTGAACTTAATAAAGCAAAAGAAATTCTTGCTTTTGAAGTTACAAAAATGGTTCACTCAGAAGAAGAGGCACAAAAATGTCTTGATGCAGCAAAAACTGTATTCGGCGCAGGAAGTGCATCAGATGATATGCCTACAACAGAAATTACTGATGCTGATTTTGTTGATGGAAATGTATCTATTCTTGATCTTATTGTTAAATCTTCACTTTGCTTATCAAAGGGCGAGGCAAGACGTCTTGTAATGCAGGACGGTGTTTCAGTAAATGATAAAAAGGCAGATGCAAATGCACTTAATCTTTCAAAAGAAGATTTTGCTGAAGGCTTTATTATTATTAAAAAGGGAAAGAAAGTATTTCACAAAATAATTCTTTCTTAAAAAAGTAACAGCACTTCAAAAATTGAAGTGCTGTTTTTTTACTTGTTCATTGCATGAATAAATCTTATATCTTTTCCGATAAAATTGATTATCGCATACATTCCTGTAATTCGCGATATAATTCGGTCATCATATTTATTCTGAAGTTCACTAAGTGAAAGATTTGAACTTATTATGGTAGGTAACTCTTTATTTAGTCTTGAATTAATTACATTATAAAGTGCTGTTGAATAGAAAGGTGATGAAAATTCCGAACCAAGATCATCAAGGATAACAAGATCAGCGTCAATTAAGGTTTGTAGAGTATCAGTATTCACCACACGACCGAAATGTTCATTTTCAATAGCACGAAGGAAGTTCTGTATTGAGTCAAATGCAACATTATACCCCTTCTGCAATAAATCTTTCGCAATGGCAGATGATAAAAATGTTTTGCCAAGACCGGTTTTTCCAATAAAGAAGAGGCTTGGTGACTTATCAGAAAAATCATTTACATAATGCTTGCAAAAGTTAAGATTAGCAGCCATTTCAAGTCGTGGAACTATTCCGGTTCCTTCATCAACCGTTTCAGGGTAATAGTTTAGGTTGAAGTCACTGAAATCTTCAAGCTTGATATTGCTGTTTCGGTTAATTTCTTTTACAGCATATTTTTTTAAAAGCTCATTAAAGCATTCACAACGTATGCCTTTTACATATCCTGTATCATTACATTTTTCACAGGTGTAGTGAAGGTCAAGATAATCTTCAGGGAAGCCAAAATCTTTTAAAAGAATTTTTATAATTTTTTGTGATTCAAGATTAGCTTCCTTTATTTTTTCAATAGCTTCCTTAACATTATTGTTCTTGTTCATGATTGCTTTTGAAAGCTCAACGCTTGTGTTAATCAACTGACTATTAACCGCAGCAATTTCTGGAGCAATATTTTCAATTTCAGTCTGTCTTTGCTCAAAAATTGTCAAAGCTTGTATATGTCTTCGGCTTATTTCAGTTTCAGCCTGAGTAAAAACCTCTTTACTATAAATCATATATTACTCCTTTAGTTTTTTGTTGCAGTCCTGAATGACTTTTTAAATATTTCATCAAGGTCATATGAGTGTTCATTTTTCTTTTCGGATTTCATTTCTGTACGTTGTACTGGTTTTTGCTCTTTAGAAATAACATCTTCTCTTTTTGTGTATTTGTTTTCAGACCAGCTTACAAGGATTTTATTTATGTACTCAAAGCTTAATTTATTAGTATTATCAACACATTTTTCATATGCAAAAGTAATCATATCAATGCTTAAACCTAGCTTCATCCAGTCATCAATGAATTTTTTCTGCTTTGGGGAAGGTCTTGTTTCTAATCCAAAAGCGAATTTGACTTTATTTTCAAAGGAATTATAGTCAATCAATCTTATAATTTCTTTTTCAACAGCCTCGTGTGTTATAATATCACGTTGAAACCAGTCTTTTGCAATAGCTTCAACATATGCAATTCTTGTCTTACCTATACTTTGACAATAGTCAAACAGCATAAGAATTATGCTGACAGAAAAGCCATAGTACTCGTGCAGATTAACAAGGGAGCATTGTTCTGTATATGTAATAGGTTTTTTTAATACCGTTTGAATGTTGTCCATCATAAATTTTAAATCAGCAGAGTTCTGAACTATTTTTTCAATTTCCTTCGGCGAGTACTTAACTGAAGTTTTAGTAGAAAGAGAATTTTTTGCTGGGTTTTCGGCTTCAATAATAGATTTTTTTTCTTGCTTCTGAACAATTACTTCTTTTTCAGTATCTTTAACTCTGGTTGGTTTATTTATATTTTCTATAACTTCAAGCTGGCACCAGAATTCAATAGCATCATCAACTTCTGAAGTATTAATTCCCGTCATGGAAGCTATATCTTCGGATTTAAATTTATTTGAATTACTGCACAACAAACAAAGCAATACTTTAACAGCATTACCACTTGCAAGTTTTATGTATTCATCAACAACAGTACAGGGAACAGTGAACATTCTGCCCCAGTTTTTAATTAGTATATTATATTCCATATTAACCCCAGTTTTAAATTATGTATTTCATATTATAGCATATATTTTTATGATTTGCATTATTTTTCGTATGCTAATATTAACAAAATTAATATGTATTAATTTGTTGATAAATGTTGCCTGTTATGCTATAATATTATATATGTTTACAAAAGAGGAGAATACATTGAATAAGGAAATTTCTATTAATATGCAATCTCAAAATGAATATATAATTAAGGTTAAAGACATCATCGACAGTTTGTATGTTGAAGCTCCTCCGCTGGCTCATATCCACAGTTTCGGCTGTCAGCAGAATGTCAGTGACGGCGAAAAAATCAAAGGAATGCTTGCACAAATTGGATATGGTTTTACTGATAATCAGGAAAAAGCTGATTTAATCATATATAACACTTGTGCAGTCCGTGAGAACGCAGAGTCAAGAGTTTTTGGTAATATCGGCGAGCTTAAGCACCTTAAAGCAAAGAACAATAATCTTATTATTGGGATATGCGGTTGTATGGCTCAGCAGCAACATATTGCTGACAAAATAAAGAAAACATATCCTCAGGTTGACCTTGTTTTTGGAACATATGTCTTTCATAAGTTACCTGAGATGCTTTATGAATTACTGACTCAGAGAAAAAGGATATTTAATCTTGAAGTAAATAATTTAGAAATTATTGAAGGTATTGATGTTCTCCGTGAGGATAAAATTAAAGCAAGTGTACCGATAATGTATGGATGCAATAATTTCTGCACATATTGTATTGTACCATATGTCAGAGGAAGAGAAAAAAGCAGAAAGCCTGAAGAAATTATATGTGAAGTAAAAAGACTTGTCAGCCAAGGATATAAGGAAATTACTCTGCTGGGGCAGAATGTTAATTCATATGCTAATGGTTTCCCACGATTATTGCGAGAACTTAACAAAATTGAAGGTGACTTTAGAATAAGATTTGTTAGTTCTCATCCAAAGGATGCAACAAATGAACTTATCGACGCAATTATAGAATGCGACAAGGTCTGCAAGCATCTACATCTACCTTTTCAGGCGGGAAGTAATAGAATTCTCAAAGCAATGAACCGTAAATATACAATTGAAGATTATTATAAAATTGTTGATTATGCGAGGAGCAAAAAAGCTGATTTTTCATTTTCTTCTGATATTATTGTCGGTTTCCCTGGTGAAACCTTTGAGGAGTACCTTGAGACAATCAAAGCAATAAAGCGTGTTGGCTTTGATAATCTTTATACTTTCGTTTATTCAAAAAGGTCTGGGACAAAAGCGGCAGAATTGTCTGATGATATTTCCGATGAAATAAAAGGAAAGTGGCTTAGAGAACTTCTTCTGATTCAGCGTGAAATTGTAACAGACAGATTTTCAAGATACCTTAACAAAACTGTCAGAGTGCTTGTTGAGGGCGAAGGCAAAAAAGATAATACTTATCTGACGGGTAAGAATAATGAAAATATAATTGTTGAATTCAAAGGTGATAAGTCTTTGATAGGACAATTTGTTGATGTCAGAATTGATAAAATTACTAACTGGGCTTTGCTTGGTGAAATAAAAGAATAAAAGGGGAATAAAAAAATGAACGTAATTGATAAAGCAAGAGAACTTGGTGTAGCATTGCAGGCTGATGAAAGATATGCAAAATATCAGCAGGCTAAGACAAGTAATGATAATGATGAAGAACTTCAGAAGATGATTCAGGAGTTTAACATGAAGAGAGTTCAGCTTAATACTGAAATGTCGAAAGCTGAAAAAAATCAGCAAAAATTAAGCGAGCTTGATTCTGAAATCAAATCTCTTTACGGAAATATTATGGCTAATGAAAATATGAGTAAATTCAATGATGCAAAGAATGAAATGGATACTCTTCTTTCACAGGTTAATATGGTTATTACTATGTCAGCAAACGGCGAAGATCCATTGACTTGTCCTGTCGAAGTATCATCTTCCTGTTCAGGTAGCTGTGGCTCTTGTTCAGGTTGCCACTAGGAGTGAAAAAGCTTGAAATTAGCTGAAGTAGATGTTTCAAATGTATCCCCGATGATGCAGCAATATATTGATATAAAAAAATCTTTTATGCATCATATATTGTTCTTCAGACTCGGGGATTTCTATGAGATGTTTTTTGATGATG
>CALMXN010000151.1 GCA_937871145.1 uncultured Clostridia bacterium | reverse complement strand
AGAAAAGTTCAGCTTGAAATTCTTGCAGAAAAGATTGCAAAGAATGTTATTAAAAACGGAAGAGCTTCAGCTCTTGAACCAATGAATCCTTATGAGAGAAGAATTGTTCACGCAAAGGTTGCTGAAATTGAAGGTGTAAGTTCACATTCAACAGGTCAGGATCCTTTCAGAAAAGTTATTATTTCTTCAAACAATAAGCACCCTGAAAGAAAACCAGGAGATTTCAAGAAGAGAAGCAATAACAGCAATAATAACAATAATTTCAGAAATACAAAGCCAAAGGCTTTTGATATCAAGACATCCTTTGAAAAGGATTATAAGAAACCAAGACCAGAGGATAGCCTCGGTTCAGGTCTTTACTCAAAGATTGAGTTTTAAAAACGGGGAGCATACTTTTTGAGTATGCTCTTTTTGTTGATTTATCGGGAGGATTTATGAGTACAATCTGTGCGATTGCTACACCACTTGCAGTGGGTGGAATTTCTGTTATCAGAATTTCAGGAGAAAAAGCAATAGAAATTGCGAAGAGTGTTTTTTCAACAACAAGTGGTAAAGGTGTTGAAAAAATGCAAGGGTATACCTGTGTTTATGGCAAGGTAATAAGTGACGGAAAAGAAATTGATGACGGAATTCTGACTGTTTTCAGAGCACCAAAAAGCTTTACTGGTGAAGATGTGTGTGAAATTTCCTGCCACGGCGGAATTTTTGTCACAAAACAGGTTCTTCGTGCAGTTATACAGAGTGGTGCAGTTCCAGCGCAAGCCGGCGAATTTACAAAAAGAGCATTTTTGAACGGCAAAATGTCTTTAACACAGGCAGAGGCTGTAATGGATGTAATTTCAGCACAGGGTGAACAGTCATTGCGTGCGGCGGTTTCATCACATGAGGGTGCATTATTCACAAGAATTAGAAAAATCACCGACAAGCTTGTTTCAATTTTAGGTGAGCTTGCAGCTTGGGTTGATTATCCTGAGGAAGATTTACCTGATATTGAGTTTTCGACCTTGCATAATTCACTTTCTCAGAATATTTTTGAACTTGACAGGCTTTTAGATTCATATGATTCAGGAAGAATTTTCAGAAATGGTATTGATACTGCTATTGTTGGAAAGCCAAATGTAGGAAAGTCGACATTAATGAATTTACTCCTCGGTTATGACAGAAGTATTGTTACTGAAATTGAAGGAACAACCCGTGATATTGTTGAGGAATCGGCAAGAATTGGTGAGATAGTTCTAAGGCTTTCTGATACTGCTGGCATTCACGAAACACAGGATATTGTTGAGGGCGTTGGTGTAAACCGTGCAAAGAAAAAAATCAGTGAGGCTGACTTGGTTCTTGTTGTTTTTGATAATTCAAGAAAGCTGACAAATGAGGATTTTTCACTTATTGAAAGTGTCAAGGCCAAGCATTGTGTTGCTGTTTTAAATAAAACCGATCTTGAATCGATGGTTGACATAAATGTCTTAAAAGAGTATTTTAAATATGTTGTTGAAATTTCCGCCAAAAACAATAATGGAATAGAAATGCTTAAATCTTCACTTGAAGAAATTTTTAAGCTTAATGATTTTGACGCAACAAGTGGAATTATTGCAAATGAACGTCAGAAGCAATGTGTTGAGTCAGCAAAAGACTATCTTATTAAAGCTAATGAAGTACTTATTTCAGGGGAAACCTATGATGCTGTGACTGTTCTCATTGACAAAGCTGCAGAAAGACTCCTTGAATTATCTGGTGAGAAGGCAACAGAAGCTGTTGTTAATGATGTCTTTTCAAGATTCTGTGTAGGAAAATAGTGTTTCACGTGGAACATTATGTTATTTTTTTGTTTTTATGTGCGAAGGTGTATGGGGGCAAGTGCATAGTTACCAAACCAACAATTATTGTTGGTTATATTCCTTTCTGTCTTGAAACAGAAAGGAATCAAAGAATTCAAGTCAAATCCTCAGACACGTTTCGCTAGCGCTCAACAACTCGGATTTGACATTTCTGCCCTTCGAAAGCTCTTTTGAGTGACGGTCGCTCAATCAACCAGTATAGTGTTCTATTCTGTTTTATTTTGTTCGTGGTTGATTTCGTGCTCCGACCTTTTATGAGTCTAGCTTTATATATATGTTATTCAAAGGGGTATCGGTGCGAGTGAAAAGAAAAAGTAATAACTTAATTATGTTCATGTTACTTTCTGTCTTGAAACAAAAATAGAAATTCTATAAACTAAAATTAATTTTTATACGCGAAGGGGTATGGGGCGACTTCAATGCCGCCAAAAGAACTTGCTATGTGCTTGTTTCCGTTTCTGTTTTGAAACAGAGAAAAGAATATCTATTAATTGCTTTTAGTTTTTGTATGCGAAGGGGTATGGGGGCGACCGCAAAGCCCCCGATAATTTGATAAATATTAAAATAAGATTTTGCTATTATCATTGAAAGGATAATATTATGATAGATGATAAATATATAAACCAATACGATGTTGCAATAGTCGGTGCAGGTCACGCTGGCGTTGAGGCCGCACTTGCAAGTGCGCGCCTTGGCTCTAAAACTGTTCTTTTCACAATTTCACTTGATTATATTTCAGTAATGCCTTGCAATCCATCAATCGGTGGAACGGCAAAAGGTCACCTTGTCCGTGAAATTGATGCTCTTGGCGGCGAAATGGGAAAAGCCGCTGATAAAACTTTTTTGCAGAGCAGAGTTCTCAATAGAGGAAAAGGCCCTGCTGTACACAGCCTTCGTGTGCAGAGTGACAGAATTAAATATCATAATTATATGAAGTCAGCTGTTGAGAGCGAGGAAAATCTTGACGTTAAGCAGGCTGAAATTACTCAGATTGAAGTCGTTGACGGAAAAGTTGTCGGCGTTGGAACAAGAATAAATACTTGGTATAAAGTCGGTGCAGTTGTAATTGCTACAGGAACATTTCTGCGTGGACTTATACATGTCGGACATGTTTCATACGAAAGTGGCCCAGACTCAATGCTTCCTGCTGCTTTTTTGTCAGAGAGTCTTAAAAAAGCCGGCGTAACCTTAAGACGATTCAAGACAGGAACACCAGCGCGTGTTCACAAGAGAAGTATTAATTTTGACGCACTTGAAAAACAGGACGGCG
Source organism: uncultured Clostridia bacterium (assembly GCA_937871145.1). Taxonomy (GTDB): domain Bacteria; phylum Bacillota; class Clostridia; order Oscillospirales; family Ruminococcaceae; genus SZUA-444. The sequence goes on along the minus strand of CALMXN010000151.1, from coordinate 13,470 downwards.
ATGAGAAGATAGTTCCGTTTTCTTTTGCTAACGAGGATAAGCTTGAAAACAAGGTTTCCTGTTATATAGCTTACACAAATCAGACAACTCATCAGATAATCAAAGATAACATTAAGCGTTCAGCAATGTATTCAGGTAATATCGAGGGGGTTGGCCCAAGATACTGCCCAAGTATTGAGGATAAGATTGTCCGTTTTGCTGACAAGCCACGTCATCAGCTTTTTGTTGAGCCAATGGGACTTGGTACTGATGAAATGTATCTTCAGGGTATGTCAACATCACTTCCTGAAGATGTACAGATTGAATTTTTAAGAAGCATAAAAGGTCTTGAAAATGTCGAGATAATGCGTAATGCTTATGCAATTGAATATGACTGCTGTGATCCGACTGAATTGTTACCGACACTTGAATTCAAGAATGTTTCGGGACTTTTTGGTGCGGGACAGTTCAATGGTACTTCCGGTTATGAGGAAGCTGCCGCACAGGGCTTAATTGCGGGAATTAATGCAGCCAAGAAAATGCAGGGAAAAGAAGGGCTTGTTCTTGACAGAGCGTCCTCTTATATCGGTACATTGATTGATGATCTTGTTACAAAGGGATGTTCAGATCCATACAGAATGCTTACTTCAAGGAGTGAGTACAGACTTTTACTTCGTCAGGATAATGCTGATGAAAGATTGACTCCTTTCGGATATAAAATTGGTCTGATTTCTGAGCAGCGTTATAATCATCTTCTTGAAAAGCGTTCACAGATTGAAGCTGAAGTAAAAAGATTGTGGAAGCTTAATATGTCACCGACAAATGAGCTTAATGAATATCTTGAAAGTGTCGGTACAACACGACTTTCAACAGGAATAAAGCTTGCTGAACTTATAAGACGGCCACAGGTTTTCTATGATGATACTGCTGTATTTGACACTGCACGTCCTGAATTATCTGATGAAGTACGCGAACAGGTTGAACTCACTATAAAGTATGAAGGATATATAGCAATTCAGCTTGAACAGGTTGAATCAATGAGAAAGCTTGAAGTAAAAAAGCTTTCTGCTGATATTGATTATAAGGAAATAAGAGGACTACGCCTTGAAGCAATAGAAAAGCTCAACAAAATAAAGCCTTTGAGCGTTGGACAGGCTTCAAGAGTTTCAGGCGTAAACCCAGCAGATATTTCAGTATTATTAATATGGCTTGAGCAGAAGGGGAGAAAATAGTGATAATAGAAAAAAATAAGTTTATTGACTTGTTTTCTTCAGGTGGAATGAGCGTCAGTGATGAGCAGTATGAAAAGTTTTCAATATATTCGGATATGCTTGTACAGTGGAATAACAAGTGCAATCTTACTGCAATTCTTGACCCGGAGGGGATAACCATAAAGCATTTCTATGACAGTGTTTTCCCTTTTATGAATATTGATATGCCGCAGAATGCAAAGCTTATCGATGTTGGAACTGGTGCGGGATTTCCGTCCGTTCCGCTTGCTATAATGAGAAATGATTTGAAATTAACCTTACTCGATAGCCTTAATAAGAGAATTAACTTTTTAAGTGAGCTGACAGATACTCTTGAAGTTAATGCGGAGTGCGTTCACGGTAGGGCAGAAGAATTCGGACAGAAAGCCGATTTCAGAGAGAAATTTGATATAGCTACTGCCCGTGCTGTTGCGTCACTCCCTGAACTGTGTGAATATTGCCTGCCTTTTGTTAAGGTTGGGGGATATTTTGTATCGTTTAAAGGTTCAAACGGGCTTGAGGAAATTAATAATTCACACAATGCAATTTCAACACTGGGCGGAGAGATTGTTGAAAAAAAGAGCTACACTCTCCCCAACAATGATGGCAGGACACTTGTTGTGATAAAGAAAATATCGCATACTCCGACAAAATATCCACGCAATAAAGGTCAGATGACAAAAAAGCCTTTATAATATGTTGAATAAAAAGATAATATAGATTATTAGAAAGAATATTTAATCGGACAGGCTATGGAAATTATTTCCTATTAATGTTATACTAAATACAAGTTAGTATGACAAAAAGGGGGATTTTCTATGGCCACTATTTTTGGGATAACAAAAGAAAAAACTATAAACAAAGTCTTTGATATATCTATTACGGAAATATTTCCGAATCCATATCAGCCACGTTCGGTATTCACCGATTCTGAATTACGTCCATTGGCAGACAGTATAAAGCAGAACGGAATACTTCAACCATTGACTATTAGAAAAGCAGATCTGGGATATGAGCTTGTTTCAGGCGAGAGGAGATTGAGGGCAGCAAGAATGGCTGGATTTCTGAGTGTACCTTGTATTATGATTGAGGTTTCTGACAGAAGTTCAGCTTTACTTGCATTGGTCGAGAACATTCAGCGTGAAGATTTATCATATTTTGATGAAGCTGCTGCAATAGAACAGCTTATTGATTTATACGGGATGACTCAGGAAGACGCTGCAATAAAACTCGGGATGGCTCAATCAACTATTGCAAATAAACTCCGCTTATTAAAGCTCACTGAACCTGAAAGAAAATACATAAAAGAAAGTGGATTATCAGAAAGGCACGCAAGGGCATTATTAAAACTTAAAGACCCGGATCAGCGTATACAGGTTGTGGACAAGGTCTTAAAGCATAATATGAATGTTGAGAAAACTGAACTTTTCATAGAACAGATTATCTGTACAGAAAACGAGAGGGAAAACTTCAAGAAGCGTGCAGTTCTTCTTCGTGACGTAAGGCTTTTTATGAATACAATTAACAAAGCTGTCGAAACCGTCAAAATGGCAGGAGTAGCAGCAGATGCGAAGAAGACACAGAACAGCGAGTATATCGAATATGTCATACGCATACCAGTGAACACCCCTAACCCCTAACCCCTAATTTATATTTATATTATTTTTGCAGGCATTAATTGCCTGCACTTTTTTTGTTCCACGTGGAACATTTTATAAAAAAGCTTTGATTTTCACTCAAAAGATGATATAATGGTAATATGTCATTAAAAAGCGAACGGAGGATTATATGGGAAAGGTTATTTCTGTATCCAACCAGAAGGGCGGAGTAGGGAAGTCAACTACTGTTGTGAACCTTGCGGCTTACTTGGGCGCAAAGGGATATAAGGTTCTTGTTATAGATATTGATGCCCAGGGTAACACCACTACGGGCTTTGGTATAAGAAAAAAAGCAGTAAAAAACACTGTTTATGAAACCATAATTGGTGCTTGCAGAATTCAGGATGCTATAATAAAGACTGAATTCAAGAATGTTTCTGTTGTTACATCAGCACAGAAGCTTGCTGGTGCTGAAATAGAACTTTCAATGCTTGATAATCGTGTTCAACGTCTTAAAATGCAGGTTCTCACAATTAAACAGGACTATGATTATATCCTGATTGATTGTCCACCGTCATTAAGTATGCTGACATTGAATGCACTTGCCTGCTGTGACAGTGTTCTTATTCCGTTGCAGTGCGAATTTTATTCACTTGAAGGCTTGACTCAGCTTAACGATACAATTAAGAGAGTCCGTGACCATTATAATCCGACAATTGATATAGAGGGAATTATCTTCACAATGTTTGTTGGAAGATATAATCTCACAGCTTCTGTTGTTGCTGAAGTTAAAAAGCACTTTCCGAAGAAGGTTTATGATACAGTTATACCGAGAAATGTAACACTTTCTGAAGCCCCGAGCTTTGGAAAACCAGTATTGTATTACGATAAAAGCTCAAAGGGAGCAGATGCGTATAAAGAATTCTGCAATGAATTCCTTAAAAGAGAAAAGACCGCTAAAAAGAAAATGGTAGGGGGATTAATATAATGGCGAAAAAACGTGGCCTTGGAATGGGTATGGACGCCTTATTCTTTGAAAATTCCACAGAATCAAGCTCTTCTCAGACCTTGAGAATATCTGAAATTGAACCTAACAAGTCACAGCCACGAATTGACTTTGATGATGAAGCTATTGCAACACTTGCTGATTCAATAAGACAGCATGGCTTATTACAGCCTTTGCTTGTCAGACCACTTGAAAATGGTTCCTATCAGATTGTTGCAGGCGAACGAAGATGGAGAGCCTGCAGAATGGCGGGGCTTGATGAGATCCCTGTTCACATTAAAGAGCTTTCAGATCAGGAAACTATGCAGGTTGCACTTATTGAAAACCTTCAGAGAGAGAACCTGAATGCTATTGAAGAAGCACTCGGTTATCAGGATTTGATTAATAATTATAATATGACACAGGAAGAAGTTGCAAAAACAGTAGGGAAAAGCCGTTCAGTCGTTGCAAACTGCCTTAGAGCCTTAAAGCTTGAGGATGAAATCCAGAATATGCTCAGAAATGGTGATATCACAATTGGACATGCCAAGGCTCTTGCTGGTGTTGAAAACTCACAGATAAGGGTTGATTTGGCTAAAAAATGCAAGGAAGATATGCTCACAGTGCGAAATCTTGAAAAGCTTTGTGCAAAGATTTCAGAAGAGAGCAATAACAAACCACAAAGCAAGGAAAAGAAACAGAGTGTTATTGATAGTTACTTTAAAGAGGTTGAGCTTGCACTTAATCAAGAGCTTGGCAGAAAAGTAACAGTAAACTCAGCGAAAAATAAAGGAACTATTGAAATAGAGTTCTACAACAAAGACGATTTATCAGAATTGGCAAAGTTATTAGCAAAGGTTACACAATAAAAGTATAAAATGTTCCACGTGGAACATAATAGCAATAAAGGGGAAGTACAAAATGTTAGATATTAAGTTTTTAAGAGAAAATCCGGATGTAGTAAAAGAAAACATTAAAAAGAAGTTTCAGGACAGCAAGTTGCCTATGGTTGACGAGGTAATTGAGCTTGACAAGCAGTTCAGGGAAGCAAAGACAAAATGCGATTCTCTCAGAAATCAGAGAAATGTTATAAGCAAGCAGATTGGTGGCTTTATGGGCAAGGGCATGAAGGCTGAGGCAGAAGAAGCTAAAGCACAGGTTGCTGAAATTGCAAAAGAACTTGCTGAACTTGAAAGCTCTGAAACAGAATATGAAGCAAAGATCAGAGAGAAAATGCTTGTTATCCCAAATATTATAGATGACAGTGTACCAATTGGTAAGGATGACAGCCAGAATGTTGAGATTGAAAAGTTCGGTGAGCCTTTTGTTCCTGAATTTGAAGTACCTTATCACGTTGACATTATGGAAAAGCTCAATGGAATTGATATTGACAGTGCAAGAAAGACAAGCGGAAACGGTTTCTACTATCTTTTAGGTGACATTGCAAGACTTCATTCAGCAATTCTTTCATATGCAAGAGATTTTATGATTGACAGAGGATTTACTTACGTTATCCCTCCATACATGATAAGAAGTAATGTTGTAACAGGCGTTATGAGCTTTGCTGAAATGGAAGGTATGATGTATAAGATTGAGGGGGAAGACCTTTATCTTATCGGAACAAGCGAACACTCAATGATAGGAAGATATATTGATACAATTATCCCTGAAGAACGCTTGCCAAAGACTTTGACAAGCTATTCACCGTGCTTTAGAAAAGAAGTTGGTGCTCACGGCATTGAAGAACGTGGAGTTTATAGAATTCATCAGTTTGAAAAGCAGGAAATGATTGTTGTCTGCAAGCCAGAAGAAAGCAAGGAATGGTATGACAGACTCTGGAAGAATACAGTTGATTTCTTTAGAACACTTGATGTTCCTGTAAGAACACTTGAATGTTGTTCAGGAGATTTAGCAGACCTTAAGGTTAAGAGCTGTGACGTTGAAGCCTGGTCACCAAGACAGAAGAAGTATTTCGAAGTCGGAAGCTGTTCAAACCTCGGCGATGCACAGGCAAGACGTCTTGGTATCAGAGTCAAGGGAGAAAACGGCGAAAAGTACCTTGCACATACTCTTAACAATACTTGCGTTGCTCCACCAAGAATGCTTATTGCTTTCCTTGAAAATAACCTTAACGCTGACGGAAGTGTAAGAATTCCTGAGGCTTTGAGAATGTATATGGGTGGAAAAGACATTATTAAATAACAAAAAGTGGGGAACATACAGAAAATGGAAACAAAATACGCTACACATTATGAGGAAAATCAGAGAGTTTGCTTTTATGACTGCGATTATAAGGGAAGAATGAAGCTTTCATCCATATTAAGACGTTCTTCTGAAATAGCAGGAAGCGATTATACAATAAAAGGCTACGGCCACGAAATCCTTTGGGAACAGGATATGGTTTTCCTGTTGTCACGTGTTAGCGTAAAGATATTTGATTATCCAAAGCAACCTGATGAAATTATCACAAGAACGTGGGAAAGCGGAAAAAAAGGCGCAATGTTCCTTCGTGGAACAGAAATTATCAATAATAATAAGATTTCAGCAAGTATTCAGAGCGGATGGATTCTCGCAAGCCCAAATACACGAAAGATACACAAGCCATCCTACTATGCTTTCAATATGCCACAGGACGAGGATAAAGAGGTCTTCGCCCTCCCGGTTGGCAAAATTCATTATGGTGAACTTAATCTCCTCGGACAAAGAGAAGTAAGAATCAGCGACCTTGACGAAAACGGCCATGTTTATAATGCTGTTTATTCAGATATGGCGTGCGACTTCCTCCCAAAAGAGAAATACGATAAGGATATCGACAACTTCAGGATAAATTATGTTTCTGAAGCTGTGCTTGGCGAGAAGATTGATATGTATGCCTTTGAGGAAGATAACAGAAATGTTATAGTAGGAAAAGTCTGCGATAAGATATGCTTTGAATGTGAATTTATCTGGAAAAGTTAAAAAAAGCACATTCCCATTAAACATGTGGGGATGTGCTTTTTCTGTTCTAAATATTATCGTTAAAAAAATAACAGAATATAATTATAATATATTGTAAAAGTGAATATATAAAAGCATTTATCGGCAAAATAAATCGTGTATTATTACATGCTCAAAAGCGTTGACAAAATATGATAAATTTAGTATTATAAAAAGAATATAACGTGAGGGATTAAAGAAAAGGGAGGAATAATGGATGATAGAACCAGATTTTAACAGTAAATTTACAAAAGAGGGGTTAACTTTCGATGACGTTTTGCTCATTCCTGCAAAATCGGACATTACACCTAATAAGGTTAAGCTTGGAACGACGCTTGCAGGCAATATTCATTTGAACACACCTGTTATGACGGCTGCTATGGATACTGTTACAGAAAGCAGAATGGCTATTGCTATTGCTCGTGAGGGTGGTATCGGTGTTATTCATAAGAATATGAGCATTGAACAGCAGGTTGACGAGGTTGACAAGGTAAAGCGTTCAGAAAACGGAGTAATAGTAAATCCATTTTCACTCACTGCTGATCATTTTGTATATGATGCAAATGATCTTATGGCAAAATATAAAATTTCAGGAGTTCCTATTGTTGATAAAAAAAGAAAGCTTGTAGGAATTCTTACAAACCGTGATTTAAGATTTTTAACTGACTTTAATATAAAAATTTCTGAAGTAATGACAAAAGAAAATCTTGTTACTGCAGAAGTTGGCACAACACTTGAGCAGGCACAGAAGATTCTTATGAAGCACAAGATTGAAAAACTTCCTTTGGTTGACGAAAACGGAAACCTTAAAGGGCTTATCACAATCAAGGATATTGAAAAAGCTGTTCAGTACCCTAATTCTGCAAGAGATAACAATGGTCGTCTTCTTTGCGGTGCAGCTATCGGTGTTACTGCTGACGTTCTTGAAAGAGCTGGCGCACTTGTTGAAGCACAGGTTGACGTGCTTGTTCTTGACAGTGCACACGGACATAGTGCAAACATTATTAACTGCGTAAGAAAAGTTAAGGAAGCCTTCCCACATATTCCTGTTATTGCTGGTAATATCGCAACAGCAGGAGCTGCTGAAGATTTGATTAAAGCAGGTGCTGACGCTCTTAAGGTTGGTATCGGACCTGGTTCTATCTGTACGACCCGTGTTGTTGCTGGTATCGGTGTTCCACAGATTACAGCTGTGTATGATGTTGCTTGCGTAGCTTCAAAGCACAACATTCCGGTAATCGCTGACGGTGGTATCAAGTATTCAGGTGATATCGTGAAGGCACTTGCTGCTGGGGCAAACGTTGTAATGCTCGGTTCACTTCTCGCTGGTTGTGACGAAGCTCCTGGCGGAACAGAAATCTATCAGGGCAGAAGCTTTAAGGTTTATCGTGGAATGGGAAGCCTAGGCGCAATGGCTTGCGGAAGCAAGGACAGATACTTCCAGGAAGATGCTAAAAAACTTGTTCCAGAAGGCGTTGAAGGACGTGTTCCTTATAAGGGAATGCTTTCAGATACTATCTATCAGCTTGTTGGTGGTATTCGCTCGGGTATGGGTTACTGTGGTTGTGAAACAATTCCACTACTTCAGGCAAACGGAAAGTTTGTTAAGATTACTGGTGCAGGACTTAAGGAAAGTCACCCACATGATATTTATATCACAAAAGAAGCACCAAACTACAGCACACAGATATAAAATAATTACCCCCTGTTTTCATAACAGGGGGTTTGTGTTATATATCATATTTGTTAAGATGATTGAAAATTTCAGGCTCAGTCCATTTTGTGTTTGGGTTTTCCTTGTAGAAATTCAGATCGCGCAGAAGTGTATGTATAGTTTTTGCGATATGTTTTCTTATCCTTACTTCATCATAGCGAATAAACAAATGTTTGCACTTTGATATAAGCTCGGTTCCGGACATTGCAGAGGTATGTGTTGCAGCAATATCAGCAATTTCGTCAAACGTATAATCTTTCATCTCAATCATCTTCCTTTATTAATAAATTAAGTTATGCTATAATATAATTATGGACGAAAAACGGAATATTGTCAAACTATAATTTATGGTAAATATAAATAAATTTATTTACAACATACTAATAAAAATCTACATATAAACAAAATTACATATAAGGACAAGGACATATATGAATAGTATCATAACAAGTAAAAATATAAAAAGAGCAATACAAGCTTTGTGCGGATTGATATGTGTAGCTTTTGGTGTTGCGATATCTGCAAAGGCAGGGCTTGGCACTACGCCGATTTCAAGCCTTCCATATACGTTGAGCTGCATATCGCCATTATCACTTGGAACATACACCTTCATAGCAAATATGACGTTTTTACTTATTCAGGTCTTGATTCTTAAACGGGAGTACAAAGTGTCTCAGCTTATACAGGTTCCTGCCCTTTTTGTTTTTTCAGTATTAATTGACCTGTGGATGAAGCTTTTCGGTGGAATAGGCACATCGAATTACGGATTTATGTTAGGCCTATGTCTTGGCGGGTGCTTTTTTGTGGCATTTGGCGTGTATCTTCAGGTTAAGGCAAACGCTGTAATGCTGCCTGGCGATGGACTCGCAAAAGTAATTGCAAGTAAAACAAAAAAAGAATTCGGCAAGATTAAGATAATCTTTGATAGCTCGCTTGTTGGAATATCAATAATTATTTCACTGATTGTCAAGCATAAACTCCTTGGCGTCCGAGAGGGAACAATAATAGCGGCGTTCCTTGTTGGCACTATAATAAGGTTTTTGACCAAAAGAGTTCATATATTTGATACTGATACATAAAGAAAGATCCCGATACTGAAAAGTATCGGGATTGAGCTTTATCAAGGCAAAAGAATGTGAGGAATAACATTCTTTACCATTTTTGAACAAAAGGAAAGCAAAAAGCCTCAAAACAAATTCATTGTTTATTAATCTTTACTTAATTATACAAAACTAATATATAAATGTCAATATAAAAAAACAACAATAGTCACAAAATCGTAATATTTTTTAAATGGTATCTGCAATCAAAAAAATTATTAACTTGTTGATGTTGTGTAAGATTATAAATTTACTGATTGCAAAGTTAAAACAAGCATGATGATGTGAAAAGATTACTTAATAAGTAACTTACAAAACAAAAAAATAAAAACACGATACAATTTGTATCGTGTTTTTTGGTAACCCGTACGGGAATTGAAAAACAATCTGGGCAGTTCAGTGTGAAATTGTTGGGTATATTTTTAAAAAATATTACCCAGCAATAAAGGATTTAATAGAACATATTTAAATACAGATACACCAGCAAAGTAAATTAGTAACGGAATAATCAGTACGGCTGTATTTATTAATATTGAAGAAATATAGCTCTTTGCTTTTATCGAAATAACGAAAATCAGAAAGATTGAAATAATCATTCCAAGAAATCGCATAACACTTATAGCTATAAGATATTCTAAAATACTGATGCTTCCTGGAATTCTGTTCAGATGCTCCATACTACAAGCAGGAGCAATAATGGATGAAGTCCCATACTTAGATAAGACATTATAGAAATACGGTGCATAAGTTAAAAAGTAAATTATTGTTACAACAATTAAAGCTATAAAAAATTTACTTACAAATGTCTTTAACCTTCCATTATATGAGCATCTTAACAATACATTTGCTTTGTTCTGATATTCAACTGAATAGATGTAAGTAACACAACAGATTGTCATCAGCAAAGCAATTATCGCTAATTTTACATCCTTATTATGAGCACATTCATCACCAGTCAGAAGCTTATAGCCATCATCAAACAGATAATTGCCTTTTTTCTCTTGCAGATACTTTGTATGATTTTCCACATTAATAAAAGAGTTTTCAGGTCGCAGCAGATTCTCATACATATTACTCAATTCCTGAGAATCTCTGTTGTCAGATGCTTCAGAGAATGACTTATTCATATCCTCGTGAATTTTATTGAATCGTTCTCTCTCCTGCCGTATATAATCAAGCTTTTCCTGAGTAACTGGCCCCTCCAGTATCTGCATATATGCTTTATAATAACCATCGGATGTCTGAAAATCCTGTTGTATAGGCTTATATGTAAAAAATATTGTCAACCCGAATAAGATTAATATCAACAGCACTTTTCCGGATATAAAAGTTTTATAACACTCGTGAGGGAGAATTTTTGTTGTTTTATATGATTTTAAGAACTTAAATCTTAATGATATTTTATTACTGGAATTACTGATTTCCTTTTGTTCAGAAAAAATTACTACTGCAAGATATGAGAAAATCAGGAGCATTACTATCGATACAATAATGAAAACTACAACATAAAAAACCGGATGGCTGAAAACATTAAGATTCAGATACTTATTATATATCTGAAAGGTGTTCAAAAATCCTATTATATTGATGTATTTTAATAGTGAAAGCCAGCTTGTAGGTTCTATTGAATAATAACAAATTGCACTTAAGCCTAATACGCAACCTACAATTATGTATAGCTTTAAAGCATTTCTTGATACAACAGCGATCATATAAACAAATGAAGCTATAACAAAATATATAAGTAACTTTGAGAGTAAGAAAACAACCAGATATTCAAACACTGAAAGCTTAAGGTTACATGACAGATACCCTGTAACTGATTGAATAGGACGGCTTAAATCCCCAAAGCCATAACTTGAATTAGATATTAATATGTTTGTAGCATATAATAACGCCTCAACAGCAAAGCAACTTACAAAAATAACAAATAACTTTGAAAGTGCAAGTCTTAATCTGCCTTTGTATGTCGATTTTACTAACTGGAGCTGAGATAACTCTCTTTCCCTTGTCAGCAACGTTGTAACTATGAATATTATAAGTAGAATTCCCAGGATGTCAGTTCCGATAAATTCTGTTGAAGTGGTTATCCCTTTTGAAGGTCCCTGACTTTATTTAATACCTTTTAAATGGACAAAATCAAGCTTTGTTTTTGCAATATTTCTGTATGAAAATTCATCTGAATTTGAAAAGGCGATGATTTTTCCTGACATTTCTGCATTTAAATCAATACTCTCCAGATACTTGTCATAACTTTTACATTGCTGAATACTATCTGCTGATTCTGTTAACAAGATTCGTTCTGTTTCTTCATTCCCTGTATACAGAAGCTTACGGTTTGTGGTTGCATTTGTATGACAGTTTTCAAGCTTTTGGTTTATAAATGATAAAGCCTCATCATTACTCTTACCAGAAATATCTGCGTAAACCTGTTTATAGGCTTTTGCCGGAATATCGAAAATTCTATCGGTTTCCCCATAGATATTATTTATAATCAACCCAGCATTCAATAAGATAATTACTGCAATAGCAAGTAAAACTGACTTCCTTGTAAAAAGCTTTATTAATTCATTTCTCTCAATTCTCATATATTAAATCCTCATCAAAATAATGAAGATAAATATCTTCCAAGGTTGGTTTTACTGTAATATATTCATAATCGTCGGGAGCTGTTTCTGAAATAACACGTATGTATACATTTTTTTCATCTCTTGAAATATTACTTACCTTAAACTTCTTGCAGATATTTTTAACATTACTTATATCTGATGTTATTTCATAAACCTGATTATTTAATACTTCACATAATTTATGAGGAGAATCACTTGCAATGATTTCTCCTTTTTTTAAAAGCAGAATATCTTTTGCTATGAACTCAATATCAGAAACTACGTGAGTTGCTATAATAACAATTTTGTTGAAAGCAACTTCAGATATTAAATTCCTTATTCGTATTCTTTCCTTTGGATCAAGTCCTGCTGTTGGTTCATCAAGAATAATAATTTTTGGATTTCCAAGCAATGCCTGTGCTATTAATACACGTTGCTTCATTCCTCCTGAAAAACTTCCAAGTGGTTTATCTTTTACATCTTCAAGATTAACAGTTTTAATAAGCTTTTGAATCTGCTCAACAGCATCTTTTTTTGAAAGTCCTTTTAAAGCTGCCATATAGTACAGAAATCTGTTTAATGTGAAATTAGGGTACAAGCCCTGTTGCTGTGGCATATAACCAATGAGCTTTCGAAATTCCTTACCCATATCGGTTGTGCTCTTATTATCGTACAGTATAGTTCCACTTGTGGAATTAAGATTATCAGTAATTACATTCATAAGAGTTGATTTGCCTGAACCGTTTGGCCCAAGGAGTCCATATACACCCTCAGAAAATGAATATGTAAAATTATCAAGTGCCTTTACTTTTCCGTTATAGCATTTAGTCAGATTTTTAATATCAAGCATAAGTTCAATCACCTTTTTTAATTAGTTGGTACAGGCTCAGCATTGTTCTCCGGTGGCTTGCCTATGCTGTACACGGTAATATCCTTTTTATCTATATCGCTTTTTTTAACATAGTTAAATGAGAAGCTCCAAGGATCCTTTATGCCAACCAGGTATATATCATTACAACAATCAATAATATAAAAGCCTGGATTGGCCAATGTCTTTACTCTCTTGCCAGTCATATCATAAAAGTATATTTTTTTATTCTTACTATCGTTTACAATTAATTCATCTTTATCAACAGCCAACGAGATATCTTCACCATTTTGTTTAATCAAATCCAATGTGAATAATTTTGTTGTCTTGCCAGTAGTCAAATCAAGAGAATTGAAAGTATTTTCACATACTAACGACTGTGTATTATAGT
>CALMXN010000150.1 GCA_937871145.1 uncultured Clostridia bacterium | reverse complement strand
GGCGGAAGTTAAAGAAAATAACGCTGTCATTAGCTGAAATTTTACCGTTCTTTGAGCATACAGCAGGAACAACAAATTCGTCTGTAACATTGTCGGTATATGATGCACTCATTACATCAGCAGGATTTTCAAAAAAAGCACCCTTGCCTAAAACCATTGCATTATATGCTTTTTCCACTCTGTCCCAACGGTTATCTCTGTCCATTGCGTAGTATCTGCCGGAAATTGTTGCAATTTCACCAACGCCGATTCCCTTCATTTTTGCCATTAAGCTCTCAACAAAGTCCTTACCGCTTGAAGGTGGAACGTCACGACCGTCCATAAAGCAATGTACATAAACTTTTGTAAGTCCGGCTTTTTTAGCAAGCTCAAGAATTCCGAAAAGGTGTGTTATGTGGCTGTGAACTCCACCGTCAGAGAGAAGTCCCATAACGTGAAGAGCTGAATCATTCTTCTTGCAGTTTTCTATTGCTGCATTAAGAGTTTCGTTATTGAAGAAATCGCCGTCTTTGATTGACTTTGTAATTCTTGTAAGCTCCTGATAAACAATTCTTCCAGCACCGATGTTTGTGTGACCTACTTCACTGTTTCCCATCTGTCCGTCAGGAAGTCCGACATCCATACCACTTGCACCAATCAATGTATGCGGGTAGGTTGAAAAAAGCTTGTCAAGGTATGGTGTATTTGCTGCGGCTATTGCATTTCCGTAAGTTTCAGGATTGTTACCGTAGCCATCAAGTATAATAAAAGCTAAAGGTTTTTTACTCATAAAATTCTCCTTAATCATTGACCTGTTCTTTAATGTATTCCATAGTGAACGCAGGAATAAGCTTCAGGTCGTGTTCACCGAGAATTTCGTGTGCTTTTTCATTTCTGAGAATTACGCAGATAACAGTATCAACGATTGCTCCTCTTGCACGAAGTTCACGAACTCCATCAATAATAGCTCCACCTGTTGTTACAACGTCTTCAATAATGCAGACTTTCTTTCCCTTAACGTCAGCACCTTCAGCAAGCTTGCAGGTTCCGTATTCCTTTGCTTTTTTTCTTACAAAAGCAGCAGGCATACCGTTTTCGAAAGAAATAGCTGTGACAACTGGAATACCACCCATTTCAAGACCAGCAATAATATCGCTGTCCTTTGGTACAAGTGGTGCCATTTCCTTTGCGATTTCCTTTAAAACAACTGGATTTGCTTCAAAAAGATATTTATCAAAATATTCATTTGAAATCTGTCCTGAACGGAGCTTGAATTCACCTGTTATGTGAGCAAGCTCATATATTTTCTTTGCAATTTCACTTTTAGTCATTTTAATGCTCCTTATAATATGTTATTAACCGTTTGATGTAGCGTCAAGAAGAACAGCAAAATCTTCAGCTTTAAGTGAAGCACCACCGATAAGTCCACCATCAATGTTTTCTTTAGCAACAAGTCCTGCACAGTTCTTTGGATTCATTGATCCACCGTACTGAATTGTAACAGCGTTTGCTGTTGCCTTATCATAGATTTTAGCAAGTGTTTCACGAATGAAAGCACAAACTTCTTCAGCCTGATCATCAGAAGCTGTCTTACCTGTTCCGATAGCCCATACTGGCTCGTAAGCAATAACAATTTTCTTTAAATCTTCTGCTGAAATATCGAAAAGGTCAAGCTTAATCTGACGAGCGATAACTTCTTCTGTAATATTACATTCTCTTTCCCAAAGGAGCTCACCAACACATACGATTGGCTTTAAGCCAGCAGCAAGAGCAGCTTTTGTTCTCTTGTTTACTGTTTCATCAGTTTCGCCGAAATACTGTCTTCTTTCACTGTGTCCGAGAACAACGTATTCAACGCCGATTTCTGTAAGCATTTCTGCTGAAATTTCACCTGTGAAAGCACCACTCTTTTCAAAGTGACAGTTCTGTGCGCCAACCTTGATGTTTGTTCCCTTTGTGAGGTCAACAGCTGTTTCAAGGTTTGTGAAAGGTACGCATATTACAACGCCACAAGTTGCTTTAGCAGCATAAGGCTTCATAGCTTCAATAAGAGCCTTAGCCTCAGGACGAGTTTTGTTCATTTTCCAGTTGCCAGCTATAATAGCCTGTCTTAATTCTTTTTTCATTTTTATTTCTCCTTATTGTTTAATAATTCAGATATTGACACACCATTAACTATTACATTATTTAAGTCACAGTTGTCAAAATCTAAATTGATTATTTCACAGTCTTTAAATGAAATGTCAACTCTTGAATTATAAATATTACTTCTTATTATATCAATATCATCTAGAATAATATTTTTTACTATTCCGTGTTCAATATCATAATTGGATAAACTAATATTTTCTTTTTTTGTATTTAAACTCATATTGTCATCTCCATATTGTCTTTAAAAAAGGCAGGCGATTAAGCCTGCCTTAAAGTTTATTACTTGTCAGCAATAACAGCGATACCTGGGAGAACCTTACCTTCGAGGTATTCAAGTGAAGCTCCGCCACCTGTTGAGATGTGTGACATCTTGTCAGCAAAGCCAAGCTGGATAACAGCAGCAGCTGAGTCACCACCACCGATGATTGTTGTAGCGTTTGTTTCAGCAAGAGCCTTAGCAACAGCTATTGTTCCTTTTGCAAGGATTGGGTTTTCGAATACGCCCATTGGTCCGTTCCAGACAACAGTCTTTGCTGATTTAACAGCTTCAGCAAACAATTTCTGTGTTTTTGTTCCGATATCAAGTCCCATCATATCAGCTGAGATCTTATCAGCGTCAACTACTGTTACATCGATAGGAGCATCAATTGGATCAGGGAATGATTTTGTAACTGTTGTATCAACTGGAAGAAGGAGCTTTTTGCCGAGCTTTTCAGCCTTAACAAGCATTTCCTTACAGTAATCAACCTTTTCAAGATCAACGAGTGAAGTACCAACTTCATATCCTTTTGCAACAAGGAATGTATAAGCCATACCACCACCGATAATCAATGTATCACATTTATCTAAAAGATTTGAAATAACATTAAGCTTATCAGCAACCTTTGCACCACCGAGAATAGCAACGAAAGGTCTTACAGGAGTTTCAACTGCATTACCGAGGAAGTTGATTTCCTTCTGCATCAGGTAGCCTACTGCTGTTTCTTTAATATAATCAGTTACACCAGCTGTTGAAGCGTGAGCTCTGTGAGCTGAACCGAAAGCATCCATTACGAAAACGTCAGCAAGTGAAGCAAGTTCCTTTGAGAATTCTGCTCCGTTTTTTGTTTCTTCTGCGCCACGGAAACGTGTATTCTGAAGAAGAACTACATCGCCGTCTTTCATTGATGCTACTGCTGCTTTTGCATTTTCACCGACTACTGTATCGTCGTTTGCAAATACAACTTCTTTACCAAGAAGCTCTGAAAGTCTTTTTGCTACTGGAGCAAGTGAGAATTTGTCTTCTGGGCCATTCTTTGGTTTGCCAAGGTGTGAACAAAGAATAAGCTTTCCGCCATCTGCAATCAATTTCTTGATTGTTGGGAGAGCTGCTGTGATTCTGTTGTCGTTTGTGATAACGCCATCTTTAAGTGGAACGTTAAAATCGCAACGAACAAGAACCTTCTTGCCTTTTACGTTGATATCATCTACTGAAACCTTATTAAGTCCTGCCATATACTGACATCCTTTCATAATTAAAATACTTACTTAAGTTGTTAAAAAATAAACAACCTATATTATTTTAAACTATTATAGCAATTAAATCAATATCCAATCACTAAAAAATACTAAAAATTTATAATTATATTTTGTTTATTTCCTAATAAAAGAATTACTACTTGTTTTTGTTTGCCTTTATTGTGATACC
>CALMXN010000149.1 GCA_937871145.1 uncultured Clostridia bacterium | reverse complement strand
GGATTATCCCAACAAGCTGATTTTGTGGTATTGTAGCCACAAATCATATGCTTGCTGTCAACTTAATCCTACGCAGTCCCATTTCAGAATTTCGTCATTTCCAATCACCTGCCTTGAATTAGGTCAGATGATTTTCAATAGTGATGTGACAGCGTGACAAGTGTGACTGGCGTGACAGCCGTGACGTCACATCTGTCACGGTTGTCACGTGTCACGCAACCTCATTTTCTTTTCTCTGCAAACATTTCTCTCGCAGCTTTTCCTTACGCTCCTCGCTCATCGGAGCAGTAAGCATTATCGTTAAACGCTTTTTCGGGACTTCATATGTTCTGCTGCCGTCATCAGTCTGAGCTGTAAGTTTGCAGAGGTGAGGGTATTTCACAGAATACTTTGCGAGCCTGTTTTTGAGCACCACATTGTAGGTGTAAATATACGCAATATCGTCTGCCTCTGTAAAATTCACGATTGTTTCCATTTCGTCCTTTGTCATTTTTTGTCCTTTCGTATCATATCCCATCTCATCAGATAGATTGATAAGGATTTGATTAATACATACTTTGTTGATTAATAATAAGTTAGTTATTACTTAGTAACCCGCCTGCATTACCGTCGGACGGTTTTATGGCGGAGGCAATTCCGGCGTGGGCTGAGCCAACGTTGGTTTATCCAATGTGGGAAGCTCATAAATTTCATATACAGCTTCGGCGATACGACCGTCCGGCGTTCTTTTGTAAAAACGGCACAAGTAACCATTGCGCTCAAGCTCGTCCAGCATTGCGGCAACGGCACTTTTGCACTCTTTAAGCTGAAAAGTCAGACCGCCTATTGTGAACTTCCAGTCATCCGGTAAGCTCAGCATATACGCAAGCAGTCCCTTTGCCTTGATTGACAGGTCTTTGCGTTGCAGAAAAACGTTGCTCATAACAACATAATCTTTGCTTTTCTCGGTGCGGTAAATCGGCATATTCTGCTCCTTCCAAGATTGTTTTTCGTGTGGCTTTTCGGTGCGTATTTCATCATTATATCCCAATGGGCATTGCGGTCTGATGAGTGCAACAGGGCAGGGTAATGAAACTATACGGGCAAAACAAAAAGCCGTTACACAAGCATACCAACAGCAGGATATAATTATCCTTTAAAATACAGCATAAGGCTGATTTATTCTGTTGATATGTAAGTGTAACGGCTTAAAAAGTCGTACAAAGGCAGACGGAAAGTGTTGTGTATCCGTTTGCATAATATGTTAGATAAGCTCTCTATATTTGCTATTCTACAACATATTTCGAGCCTTGTCAATAGGGCGAAATGACGAGAAAACCGCATAAAATCGGGCTTTTCCTTGACATGGATGCGGCGTTGTTAATAGGGATTATTCTGTTTTCCTCATAAAATCAGGCGAAGCGAAAACTTATACATAGCGTTTTGATACAGGTGACTAAATAGGGATTACTATAAAATTTCCGAAAAAAATTTTTTTGTGGTGCTTTTCGGGGCGTTTTTAGCCGTCGAACACCTATGGTCTTGGACTGTCGGAGAACGGCAAAGACGGTTTGCGTATAACTTGACCCTCTGAAATACATGTTGCTCGGAGGGCGAAGGTCTTGGGCGTAATATGATATTATATAGGTCGGTCAATGACGCCCTAAAACAGGGCGTCATGTTTCACGATAGCAGGCAAATCTGGAATTTCACGAAACGCCCCCGAATATTATCGTCATCTCTTGACAAACTGTCGTTAAGGCGATATAATAAAAGTAAGAAGAAATATCGTTATGACGATACAGAAAAGAGGCTTGATTATGAAAAAAACACTACTCATATATCACGGATCCCAAATGATTATTGAGAGACCGACATTCGGAAAAGGCAATACGAATAACGATTACGGACTTGGCTTTTACTGCACAGAAACCTTGGAACTTGCAAAGGAATGGGCTTGCTCGTCGGAAACAAGCGGCTATGCAAATAAATATGAGCTGGATACAGACGGTCTGTCCGTTCTCTGCTTTTCGGACGGAAACTACAATATTTTAAACTGGCTTTCGATTTTGCTTGAGAACAGAAAATTTCGTATCGGCGGTGACATTGCCGTTCGTGCGAAAGAGTATATTACGGAGAAGTTTTTGCCCGACTATCAAGACTACGACATCATCAAGGGCTACCGTGCGGACGATTCATATTTTTCATTTGCGGCGGCATTTCTGAATAATACGATTTCTCTTTCACAGCTTGAAAAAGCAATGGTACTCGGCAAGCTTGGAGAACAGATTGTTGCCAAAAGCGAGAAGTCATTTAATAGTCTGTCTTATATTGAGAGCATAACTGCCGACAAGGAACTTTATTATCCGAAAAAGCTTGCCCGTGATAACGGCGCACGGGAAGAATTCCGTAAAGAGAAAAGCCGTACGGCAATCGAAA
The DNA here is from genome assembly GCA_937871145.1 of uncultured Clostridia bacterium. Taxonomy (GTDB): domain Bacteria; phylum Bacillota; class Clostridia; order Oscillospirales; family Ruminococcaceae; genus SZUA-444. Next base: position 1,396 of record CALMXN010000149.1, on the reverse strand, counting down.
ATGAAATTTATATCCTCGATATTATCAGAGAAAGGTGGGATAATGATGACGCACGCTTACAACGAATTGTACTTGGATGACGCAATGCTTGCGCTCGGTGATATGCTTGAATTTGCTATCTGCGACTGCGGATATGAACCTGATTTGTTTTTTTCTATGTTTTTGTCATCGGGCATTGCCGAAAAATTCGGCTGTGGCAATCCGAAATACAATGGCGGAATGTCTGGCGTTGAGCTTGCATCGGAGGTTGTTTTTCTCACAACGGGAAACCGCCCGAACACTCCCGTTATACAACACGAAAGTCACGGAAAAGAATACTGGGCAGGTTGGATTATGGCATATTATCAATGGCATAGCGGACTGACTTTTTCAGATATGGCAGAGAACGGTCTGTCTGTTCCCGAAGTAATGTCAATGTATATTTTACACGAAGCTGACGAGATTAAATTTGTTGAATCAGCTGATGAAATTATCCGCAGACATAAAAAAGAAAAGCCGTCAAAGCTTTCTGTTGTCAGAAAAGCTCGTGGCTTTACGCAGCAGCAGCTTGCCGACGCTTCAGGAGTAACGCTCCGAATGGTTCAGCTTTATGAGCAGCGACAGAATGATATTTCAAAAGCGCAGGCGAGCGTTGTGATACGGCTTGCAAAATCTCTTGGCTGTGAGGTTGAGAATTTGGTTGAGTGAGCTTTCTTTTGATGATGTCCGCCGACAGCTCTTTGAAAAAACTATCAAGTCCTGCGGGACGGGTTCAGAAACCAGCAAGCATAGCATTTGTCTAGACACTCGGTGTTTTCTCACGAAAACCCACTCGCTGACAAATACAAATTCCGCAGACTTTTCTCGGTGAAAAGCCTTGCGATATTTTGTTTTCTTGGGCTAAGCCCAAACCCATTATAAACCTAATTAATCTCATAACATATATCAATTTCGATTTGATGTTCTCGCTGATTATTAACGAAAGTAAAATATCCATTGTGCAGAAAAATCAAGCTTTTTCATTTACGCTGATGAAGGGTAATAAGGTTGTCGAGGTGCTTGAAATAAGAGCCGATTTGGGTTTGTTCTTGCTTAGTTGGTATGAATAAAGTATAATCTTGATATTCCTGTGCATTAACACCTGGTTGCCCTGAACGCTGTGAAGTTATTCTAATAAATTGGTCGTAGCCATTGGTAAGAGTATTTTGAAAAACAAATTCTGTATCATATTCGGACTTAATGTTTGCACGAATAAGGAAACCTGCGAAATATACAAGACCGTCAGAAGCTCTATAAACATAGGTTTTACCGACACTTGCACCTGTTCGGGCAAAAACAATATCGCCTATATTCAATTTATATTTATCTGCGAAAGATAAATCTGTATTCAGTAAGCGACATTGTTGTCATTCAGGAT
>CALMXN010000148.1 GCA_937871145.1 uncultured Clostridia bacterium | reverse complement strand
TCTACACAGGCGAAGACACTCTTTCCCTACACGACGCTCTTCCGATCTTATTTTGAGGGACAGCGTAATATGAGCTACAGAATTCTCCGTGCTGTCAAGAATCGTTTTGGTTCAACAAACGAAATCGGCGTTTTTGAAATGGTGGATAACGGACTCGCAGAGGTTGAAAACCCATCATTGATGTTATTGTCAGGAAGACCACAGAATGTTTCAGGTAGCTGTGTTGCCTGTGTAATGGAAGGCTCACGCCCTATATTAGCTGAAGTTCAGGCACTTGTTACAAAAAGCGGTTTTACTTCTCCGAGAAGGACGGCAACAGGTTTTGATTTTAATAGAATGGCAATAATAATTGCTGTTTTGGAAAAACGACTTGGCTTTTATTTTTCAGCACTTGATGTATATATCAATATTGTCGGTGGGCTCAGACTTGATGAACCAGCAGCTGATTTATCAATAGCCCTCGCTTTATATTCAAGCCTCACCGACAAGCCTGTTGACGACAAGCTTATAGCTTTTGGTGAAATAGGCCTCGGCGGTGAGATCAGGAATGTTTCCCACATAACTCAGAGAATTAATGAAGCACAACGACTTGGTTTTGAAAAATGCCTTGTTCCAAAGCAGTCTTTAAGTGCAATAAATAAAGAAAAGTATAATATAGAAATTGTCGGTATTAATTCACTGAAACAGGCTTTTGATATTGTAAAGAATAATAAAAGCTAAAATAATAATTAACAAAATATTGACTCAGCTGAAATAGAATGTTATTATATTAATTATAAATATACTAATTATAACAAGACAGATGTACTACATTTTCAGGAGGCTATTTGAATGCTTTTTAAAAAGAAACCAAAAAAATTTGCATATCTTATCGGAGTTATATTACTTTTTTTTAGTGGAATTTTTGCGGTCCTTCCAATAGATATGCTTTTACGTACTGATAATGCTAATTGGTTTTTCCTGTATATTCTTGATGCTGTAATTGTTGCTATTACGTCCTTTTACTGGAGTATGCTTGTTAAGGATTCATATAATGATATATAGAGATTGAATAATATCGTCTTAAGTTATCTAAATAATTATTAAAAATTATAGGAGTGGTTATAATGAGCAGACCTTTTAGTTCAAAGCCAAAATGGTTCGCATATATAATAGGAGTTATCCTGCTGTTCATCAGCGGGCTTCTTTCGGTTTTTCCACTTGATATGGTTTTAGCGACCGATAATTATTATTGGTTGTTAATATACATACTTGACGCAATTGTAATTACCTTATCATCTTATTACTGGACTATGCTCGTTAAGGAATCACATAATGATATATAAATAATCAAAAGCTCTTTTCTGTTTTTTAGAAAAGAGCTTTTATTGTTATTTGATGTTTTACATTGTAAGAACACTTTCAGGAGATTCAAACATTATCAGAATCTGCTCTTCGTCATTTGTCTTGGCATTTACATACACAAGAACTCTTTGGCCTTTTCTGCTTGAACATAAGAACTCATATGTCAGCACTTCGTTCTGTCCACTTGTCGGAATAATAGCAAGCTTTGTTTTTTCAACAGTAAGAAGAGGTGAAAGTGACTTTTGTGCCTGTTGTGCTGAAATAATTGAGTCAGTCATTGTTCTGTTATGATGATTTACTATATACCCACGTCCGTCAAAGCCAAGAATTTCGCCATTATCCATAGCAACAGAAACCTTTATAAGATCAGTATAAATCGTTACATTATCGTCAAGATAAGCAAAATTTATCGTGCAGATATTATCAACAGTTTCATAATAAGTTGTTACAACATTTGCATAGCCTTTGTTGAGCAGAAAAGCAGTGCCGGATGAAAGTGCATCGTTAATTGATATCCTTGAAGTGTCTACTCTTCTTGACTTCATCATATAGGAAACATATCCTCCAGCTTTTGTTACACCGATATAGGTGTTTTCGCCGTCATCAAAACAGTATGACGGCATTTTTCCTGCCTCGTCATTCCTGTTTTTGAGTTTGCCAGTGGACACACCAGTGAATTCACTTGCAGTTTTAAGAGCCTGAGAAAGCTCAACAGTTTTTATATTTTTGAGCATTTCAGGCTGCCTGTCAAGAATATGATCGGAAAATGGCCCGTCATAAATCAGAGTCGGATATTTGTCAATGCCATCCTCAAAGCTTTTGAAGCCCTCTGTTATGCTTGGTGTCTGTGCCGTTTTTTTGTCAGATAATAAGTCCTTGGTCTCCTCAAAAGTGATAAGTCCGCTCTGAGCCTTTTTTTCTAAATCCCACATCTGTTTTGAAAGCACTTCTGAATAGTCATATAGCTGTGCGAGCTTTACATATTCGTCAAGTGTCAGTACGTCGCCATCTGTTGCTTTTTTTGAAACTGAAACCGAATAATTTCCGACCTGTGAAAGGAATCGGTTTATGTTGTCGGTCTGAGTGTTTTTCAAAGGAAGTGATGATAAAGCCTGCTTTGCGTTTGAAGCATCATTCCACAGTTTAGCTGAAATGTTAGCAAGCTGATTGGGAGTGCCACAGTAAATTCCCTTTGATAAGGTATTTTTTATATTATCAGTGCTTGTAGCAAGCTGTTCAATATTTCTTAAATAAACATAATTGAGTTTGTTTTTTGAGTTATCAGATTCATTGATATTAACAGCTGTAAAAGCTATAAGTGTTATGATTAATGCCGCAGAAAAAGTAATAATTCTGACAAAACTTTGCTTTGAGAGATAAATATTCATCAAAAAACCTCCGCATAATATTTAGGAATAGTATTGCCTTATTAAACCATTTTATCCATAAAAAATTGATGGGGTAGCCAAAATTCTTTATTTGTAGTATAATTAGTATAATTAGCATCAATTAAGAGAGGTTGAAACACATTTATGATATATCTTGATAACGCTGCCACAACAAAACCAAGTGAGCAGTCTGTATCAGCAATAATGAACATTCTAAGCAATAATTTTGGTAATCCGTCAAGCCTTCACAGACTTGGTGTAGAGGCTGAACGAGAAGTTACAAAAGCACGAAAGATTATAGCAGCAGCTCTTGTTGCTGACCCTGAATGTGTGTATTTTACTTCAGGAGCAACCGAAAGCAATAATCTTGCTATAAACGGAATAGCTGAAAACTACGGAAAAAGACGAAAGAAAATCATTACAACAGCAATCGAGCATCCATCAATTGCTGAGCCTGTAAAACGTCTTGAGGAGCTTGGCTTTGAAATTGTCCGTATTCAGCCTGACCCTAATGGAGAATTTGAATATGAATCAATAATTTCTCAGGTTGATGACAGAACTTGTATGGTGTCCTGTATGCTTGTTAATAATGAAACAGGTGCAATATTACCAATAAAAAAAGTCTTCACATATATAAAAAGAAATTTTCCTGAAGTAATCACTCACTGCGATGCAGTTCAGGCTTTTATGAAAATTCCGTTCAAGGCAAACCAGCTTTTTGCTGATGTAATTTCAATCAGTGCTCATAAAATCAACGGACCAAAGGGCATTGGTGCAATTTATATTAAAAAAGGCATAAGAATTGCCCCACAGATGAATGGCGGCGGACAGGAAAAGAAAATTCGCAGCGGAACAGAAAGTGTTCCACTCATAGCGGGTTTTGGCGCTGCTGTTGAAGAAAAAATTCAGACCGTATCACAAAGACTTGATTATGTTCAGGGGCTTAAATCATACTTTTTAGAGGTTGTTGATGTACTCAAAGGCATAACAATAATTTCAAGCCCTGACGCATCACCATATATCGTTAATTTTGCTGTTGAGGGCATAAAATCCGAAACGATGCT
>CALMXN010000147.1 GCA_937871145.1 uncultured Clostridia bacterium | reverse complement strand
GGTTTGAAGGATGAAACTTTAGAAAAATCCCCGTTTGATTTGTCAGGCGGACAAAAAAGACGTGTTGCAATTGCTGGTGTAATGGCAATGGGGCCTAAAATCCTGATTCTTGACGAGCCTACTGCTGGTCTTGACCCAAAGGGAAGGGATAAAATTTTAGGACAGATAAAAGAATACCATAAAGAAAAAGGAAATACAGTTCTGCTTGTTTCACATAGTATGGAGGATGTTGCAAAAACAGTCAAGAAAATCCTTGTAATGAATAATGCAAAGATTTTCTGCTATGATGATACAGTCAATGTTTTTAAAAGAGCCGATGAAATCTCAAAAATGGGTCTTTCCGTTCCGCAGATTACAAGAGTTTTCAATCGATTGAAGCAAGCGGGAATTGATATAAAAGATGATGTTTATACAGTAGAATACGGAAAGAAACTTCTCCTTGAGCTTCTTGCAAAAAAGGAGGAAAACTGATGCTTAAAGATATAACAATCGGGCAGTTTTTCCCTGGAAAATCAGTTGTCCATAAGCTTGACCCGAGAATGAAAATCATTCTTACAGCACTTTACATTGCATTGCTTTTTACGGCGAGCAATCTTTACGGATTACTAGTGGGTGTCGTATTCCTTATAATAGTAATACCAGTATCACAGATACCAATGAAAATGGTTCTGAAAGGTTTAAAGCCTATTATTCCAATCATTATTTTCACAACAGTACTGAATCTGTTTTTTATTACTGGTGGAGAAACACTGGTTCACTGGTGGATATTTAAAATCACATCAAACGGCATAAAAACAACAGTTTTTATGATTGTAAGAATTATATGTCTTATCGCGGGAACATCACTCCTGACATATACAACCTCACCGATAACATTAACCGATGCTATAGAAAGATTACTGTCGCCACTCAAGAAAATCAAGGTTCCTGTTCATGAGCTTGCAATGATGATGACAATCGCACTGCGATTTATTCCTACTCTTATTGAGGAAACCGACAAGATTATGGCAGCGCAGAAGGCTCGTGGTGCAGATATAGAATCGGGCGGACTTATGAAAAGAGCAAAGGCACTTGTTCCTATTCTTATTCCTTTGTTTGTATCAGCTTTCAGAAGAGCAGAAGAGCTTGCTCTTGCTATGGAATGTCGTTGCTATCATGGTGGTGAGGGAAGAACAAGATTAAAACAGCTTAAAACAGCTCCACGTGATTATATCGCTTTTGTGATAACACTTATATTCTTAGGACTTGTAATAACAGTAAATATTTTATTTTAAAAGGCGGGAAGTATGCGGAATTTCAAGGTAATGATGTCTTATGACGGAACAGCATATCACGGCTTTCAGAGGCAGGAAAATGCACTTGCCATTCAACAGGTTATTGAAGAAACAATTGAGTCAATCATAGGTGAGAAAACTATTATATATGGTTGCTCGAGGACTGATACAGGTGTCCACGCTAATGAATATTGCTTTAACTTTCTCCATAACAACTCCATTACTCCGAATGGGCTTGTCCGCTCACTCAACAGCCTTTTGCCCGATGATATGGCTATAAAGTCCTGTGAAGAAGTTGACGAGGGTTTCCACGCAAGGTATCATTGCAAGGGTAAGGAATATAAATATCTTATTCATAATAGTAGTATTAAGGATCCTTTTTTAAAAGACAGGGCATACAGATATGTAAGACATATTGATGAAGAGCTTTTAAATAATGTAGCACATAATTTTGCGGGAATGCACGATTTCAAAAGTCTGTGTTCATCAGGCTCATCAAGTATCAAAACAGTAAGAACAATTCACAGCATTGATATTACGCGAAATGGTGACCTTGTGACTCTGACAGTATCGGGTGATGGCTTTTTATATAACATGGTTAGAATAATTGTTGGTACTCTTATTTTTGTGAATGAAGGTAAGATTAATCCCTCACAGATTTCACAGATTATTGAAGGGAAGGACAGAAAGCTAGCGGGTAAGACAGCTCCGGCTTGTGGTCTGTATCTGAACAGAGTATTCTACGACAATATATGACAAGAGGTGCAAAATGGCAACTACGAATGATCTTCGTCAGTTAAGGAAGAAAAAGAAACGAAAAAGTCTTGTTAAAAAAATAATAATAATATTGTGTCTTGTTCTTGTCTTTTTTACAGGCTATATCACAAAGGATAAGTGGCTGCCTGTATTTGACGGAATAGTATATAAAATTCAGCACATTATTACAAAAGAAGATTTTTCGAAGAACTTCCCTATAAAAACAGGCTCAAGTTCAGAGTATAAGTTATACAGCTTTAAAGATAAGCTTGTACTTTTGACCGATACAAAGTATACTGTTTATGACAGGGATGGTAAGGTTGCAAGAACAGCTCAACATACCATGACTTCTCCGATTATTAAAAT
>CALMXN010000146.1 GCA_937871145.1 uncultured Clostridia bacterium | reverse complement strand
AAGTTGCTGACGTTGACGAGTTCAACCGTCAGCTTGAAATATCAGCACAGAACGATGATTTTAATGACATTCGCCGTGAATATTCAGAAATGCTGAAAAATCAGCTTGCCAAAGGAAATAACGGTCTTGTCAAGACAAAATATATCACGTTTGGCATTGAGGCAGAGTCAATAAAGGAAGCAAAACCTAAGCTTGAGCGTATCGAAACGGACATTATCTCGAATTTCAAGGTGATGGGTGTTCTGGCACAGCCGATGAACGGAATTGAAAGACTTTCGGTCATGCACCGCTGTTTCAATCCTGACGGCAGAGAAAAGTTTCATTTTTCATGGGATTTACCAGTAAATTCGGGATTGTCCGTCAAAGATTTTATTGCTCCGTCATCCTTTGATTTCAGTAAGGGCAACAGTTATCTTTCTCACTATTTCTCTTGTTGTGTTTCGTTCATTCAGATTCTTGCAAGCGAAATGTCCGACAGACTTCTTGCAGATTTTCTGAATATTGAGCATAATATAACGCTTTCAATTCACTTGCAGTCAATCGACCAGAATAAGGCGATAAAAACTGTCAAGAGAAAAATCACCGACCTTGATAAAATGAAGATGGAGGAGCAGAAAAAAGCATTCCGCAACGGATATGATATTGACATCATGCCGTCGGACATTAACACCTTCGGCAAGGAAGCGAAAAATCTGCTCAACGATTTGCAGAGCAGAAATGAGCGACTTTTTATGGCAACAATTCTTATTATGAATACGGCTGATACCAAAAGAAAGCTTGACAACATTCTTTTTCAAGAGCAAGGTATTGCTCAGAAGTACAATTGTCAGATGAAAAGGCTTGATTATCAGCAGGAGGATGGAATAATGGCTTGTGTGCCGATTGGCATCAATAATATTGAAATTAAGCGTGGTTTGACAACGTCAAGCACCGCTATTTTTGTGCCGTTTACAACGCAGGAGCTTTTCCAGTCAGGAGAGGCTCTCTATTATGGCTTGAACGCTCTTTCAAACAACATGATACTCTGCGACAGAAAGCAGCTTAAAAATCCGAATGGGCTTATTCTTGGTACTCCAGGCTCAGGCAAATCCTTTTCTGCAAAGAGAGAAATCGCAAACGCTTTTCTTACAACAACGGATGATATAATCATTTGCGACCCTGAGGCAGAGTATTTTCCACTTGTAAATCGCCTTAATGGACAGGTTGTGAAGATTTCCCCCACTTCAAGTCAGTTCATCAATCCACTTGATATTAATCTCAACTACTCCGAGGACGAAAATCCGCTTGCACTTAAATCAGACTTTATTTTGTCAATGTGTGAGTTAATTGTCGGCGGTAAGAATGGACTTGAGCCTATTGAAAAGACAATTATTGACCGCTGTGTAAGGCTTGTTTATCGTGATTATCTTGCAAATCCCGACACGGCAGAAATACCGATTTTGCAGGATTTATATGATATTATCCTAAAACAGCCCGAACCAGAAGCGCAGAGAATTGCAACTGCTCTTGAAATGTATGTCACAGGCTCGCTTAACGTTTTCAATCACCGTACCAACGTTGATATGAACAACCGTCTTATCTGTTTTGACATCAAGGAGCTTGGTAAACAGCTGAAAAAGCTCGGTATGCTCGTTGTTCAGGACTGTGTTTGGAATAGAGTTACCGTCAATCGTGCAGAGCATAAATCCACTCGCTACTATATAGATGAATTCCATTTGCTTTTGAAAGAGGAGCAGACAGCAGCTTATTCTTGTGAAATCTGGAAGCGTTTCAGAAAGTGGGGTGGTATCCCGACAGGTTTGACGCAGAATGTCAAGGACTTGCTTGCAAGCCGTGAAATTGAGAATATTTTTGAAAACTCCGACTTCATTTATATGCTAAATCAGGCTGGCGGCGACCGTCAAATTCTCGCAAAACAGCTCAATATCTCTCCTCATCAGCTCTCGTATGTCACCAACTCAGGTGCAGGC